>NZ_JAQIHG010000041.1:0-15032 GCF_035916735.1 Acinetobacter minutum | reverse complement strand
TGTCCGAGGGTTGTGAAGCTAAAACCACAGAAATACCCAAGAAAATGCCAGTCAATTTCTTAACTGACTGGCATTACTCACAAGGAGGCTTTTTTATTGCTGATGATTAGCGTTTACCACGGTTGGTAATTAGCGTACCTACACCGTGATCAGTAAAGATTTCCAGCAAGGTTGCATGCGGAACACGGCCATCCACGATATGGGCACTCACGACTCCCCCTTTAACTGCATCCAAGGCACAGCCAACTTTAGGAATCATGCCACCATAAATCACACCCGTTTCAATTAAACGGTCGACTTCTTGTGTGGTTAAACCCGTCAAGAGATTCTTATTTTCATCCAATACACCGGCAATATTGGTCAAAAGGATAAGTTTTTCTGCGCCTAAGGCTTCAGCCACTTTACCCGCCACCAAATCAGCATTGATGTTATAGGTATTGCCTTCATCATCAACACCAAGTGGAGCAATCACTGGAATAAAATCGCTTTGGGTAAACATTTCCAGCACATCCGTCTTCACGCCGACCACTTCGCCGACCAGACCTAGATCAATCTGTTGTTCTGTACCGTCTTCAGCCTGTTTTTTCATCAACAGTTTACGTGCACGAAGTAGATTACCATCTTTACCGGTTAAGCCAATCGCACGGCCACCATGCTGGTTGATCAGGTTCACAATCGACTTGTTCACGCTGCCACCCAAGACCATTTCCACCACTTCCATGGTCGCTGGATCCGTGACACGCATACCATCAATCCGATCAGATTCACGCCCCAACTGTTTCAGGAATGAATCGACTTGTGGTCCGCCACCATGCACCACAATCGGGTTCAAACCGACTGTTTTTAAAAGCACGATGTCACGGGCAAATGAACTTTCCAGCTCCGGGTCAGTCATTGCATTGCCACCGTATTTCACCACCAACGTTTTACCTGCAAAACGTTGAATGTACGGCAAAGCTTCAGTCAGAATTTGCGCTTTGTCGAGGCCGGTCTGTTGATGTGGCATGCACCTCTCCTTATTGAGCATTTAAAATATCTTGGGCGATGTTGGGATATCGGTCACGTAACATGGACACGAACTGATTACGGATTTCGGCCAGTTTGAGCGGATTATCCGCATCAAAACGTACGGTAAAGTATTCACCAGTATTCGAGGCTCGAATAATGCCAAAACCACCATCAAAATCAAGCCTTACCCCATCGATTTTACTCAACTGGGCCCCTAAACGCTGACTGGAAATCTCGATATCCTGCAACAGCTGTTTCGGATTCATCTGATAGGTACTGACATAAGTGTCTTCTGTTGCACAACGATCCGGGAAATCCTGCAACAATTGCGACAGACTCATCTGTGGAAACTGGCTCAAATATTCCATTGCCCGCAGTGCAGCATACAGGCCATCATCATAACCAAAACCGCGTCCGTCATTAAATACATAATGCCCGGCATATTCCCCCCCAAAAATGGCATGACCGTGGGATTGCGACAGGTATGTACGTAAAAAGCTGCTCCCGGTACGGATCATTTTGGCTTGGCCACCCGATTTTTCTACGGTCTCACGAACCATACTGGAGCATTTCACATCAAATACGATTTCATGCTGGGGATGATCATCCAAACAGATTTTGGCAAAAAATGACAGTAAGCGGTCTGCAGTAATAATGTGGGCATTTTCATCCACCAGTACTAAACGGTCACCATCACCATCCAAGGCAATACCTAAATCAGCTTGATGTTCCCGGATGGCATGACGTAGTTTTTCCAGATGGGAAGCTTGTGAAGGATCCGGTGCATGATCTGGAAATTCACCGTTTGCCTCACAGCGCAAGGCAATCACCTCACAGCCTAGTTTATTGAGAATAAATTGAGCACAATGCCCCGCAGAGCCATGCAATCCGTCTAGCACGACTTTAAAACTGCGTTTTAGCTGGATGTCCTGTAATAAGGCCTGTTGGTATTGCAGACAATATTGACTTTTGACTTCATGCTGAAGCAATTGCAAGGGGATTTTTTGTGCAGGTTGATAAGCTTTCATCGCCTGCTGTGCCACCTGTTGGATCATTTCTGGAGATGGGGGTTCCCCCTGAATAATCCATTTGATTCCATTGTCAGATTTTGTGTTATGACTGGCGGTGACCATAATGCCATTGCCGGAAAAATCCCGCGCTATGTAATACATTAAAGGACTTGAGCAGCAGCCGAGTTCAGTTACCGCTAAACCATGATTACGGCAGACTTGTGCAATTAACTGGGCATAAAAGGGACTACTGAGACGGGCATCATAGCCAATGACCAGTTCAGTTTGCCCGGCTTGCTGATATTGTTGTACCAAACCTTGAGCAATCGCTTGAACCAATTCGGGAGTCAGAACAGAAATCTTTCCACGAATATCGTAAGCGCGGAAAATGTAAAATGGAAACATGAGGTATGTACATCCATGGCTATTCTTTTAGATCTTGAAAAGAAAGCCTACTCGAAGGAAATCATGATACTTGAAAAATTTTGTAATAAACAAGTAATGTTTTTGTCATCTAAAAATCCGGCTACTTTTTAATCCATTTTTTCATATTATTCAAGCATAGAATGAAATGAAGCCTGTCGAAACAGGCTTTCATTAGCGTAGTGAGACTTAGTTTTTACCAGTATGACCGAAACCACCCGCCCCACGTTCGGTTGCAACGAATTCATCCACCTGCTCAAACTCTGCCTGAATAACCGGAACCAGAACGTATTGTGCCAAACGCTCACCCGGCTCTAGACAAAACGGCTGTTGACCTCGGTTCCACACGGACACCATCAATTCACCCTGATAATCCGAGTCAATCAAGCCAACCAGGTTACCCAATACGATGCCGTGTTTATGACCCAAACCCGAACGTGGCAAAATCAGTCCCGCATAATTCACATCTTCAATATAAATCGCCATACCGGTTTTGACTAAAATGGTTTGTCCCGGCTCAATCTGAATCGCTTCGTCTAAGCAGGCACGTAAGTCCAGCCCAGCAGAACCTGCGGTGGCATAGGTCGGTAATGGCCATTCATTGCCCAAACGCGGATCGAGTACTTTCAACTGAACTTTCATAATTTTTCCTGTTAATTTCAAGGGAGAGGATATTTTAACGTTTGAGTAAGGCTTTCAGATTTTGCAGATACATCTGTGCCTGTTCTTTTGGATCAACATTGGCGGCCAGTTTCTTTTTACGCCCCAGCCATTCGATCTCGTCTTGCGGCAGCTCATCCAGAAAACGACTTGGTGTCATCTGTTTCATCTGTCCACCATTTTTGCGCTGCTCTGCCAAGGTGAGCGTCAACCCCTGACGTGCTCGGGTAATTCCGACATACATCAGACGGCGTTCTTCCTCAATCGTTTCGGCAGCAATCGAGTTTTTGTGCGGTAAAAGTTCTTCTTCCAAGCCCATGATATAAACGAAAGGAAATTCTAGTCCTTTTGCCGCATGCAGCGTCAGCAGATTCACTTTGTCGGTGTCTTCTTCTTCCTGCTGCTGTTCGAGCATGTCAAGCAGCACCATTTTGCGAATTACGCTTTCAATATTTTTTTCATCGACATCCTCTGCCCGGTTGATCAGGCTCTGGATACTGGCATATAAGGTTTCGATATTATCCAGCTTGGTTTTTTCCTGTGCCGGTGTCGCGGCCTGTTCTCGGATGTAATCGATATAACCGGCTTCCATCATCATCTGGCGGATTTTCGGTACCGGTTCATCATCATCCAACAGTTCACGGGTAAAGTTACCAATAAAATCAGCAAATTCGTGCAACTGCGTTGCCGCTTTCTTCGGCAATACCATTGACAGGCGCTGGTCACTAGATGCCATCAATAAAGACAGATTATTTTCCTGCGAGAACAATCCGAGTTTTTCTAGCGTGACCGGACCAATCGCACGTTTCGGCGTGTTAATGATGCGCAGGAAAGCACTATCATCTTCCGGATTAATAATCAGACGTAAATAGCTCATCACGTCCTTAATTTCAGCCCGGGCAAAGAAGGATTGTCCACCAGAGAGTTTGTAGGGAATCTGCATCTGGCGTAACTGGGTTTCCAGCACCCTTGCCTGGAAATTACCACGATACAGCACCGCGTAGTCTTTCCAGTTTTTACCGTTCATCAATTTATGGGTGAGCAGGTCTTTCACGACCCGTTCGGCTTCATCATCATCATTACGGCAGGTAATAACACGAATCAGTTCGCCATGGCCTTTGTCACTCCACAACGTCTTTTCAAAAATATGCGGGTTATTGGCAATCACGGCATTGGCGGATTTCAGAATCCGGCTGGTGGAACGATAATTCTGTTCCAGCTTGATGACTTTCAGGTTCGGAAAGTCTTGTTTCAGCAAGGCCATATTTTCAGGCTTGGCACCACGCCAAGCATAGATGGACTGGTCATCATCACCCACAGCAGTGAACTGCCCCATGACCCCGACCAGCAATTTGACTAAAATATATTGCGCCGTGTTGGTATCCTGATATTCATCGACTAATAAATAACGTACCCGGTTCTGCCATTTATCCCGTACTTCAGCATTTTCCTGTAACAGACGGGTTGGCATGACAATCAGATCATCGAAATCCACCGCATTGTAAGCACGCAAATTGCGTTCATACAGTTGATACAGATGGGCCATTTGCACATCTTCTGGCGTCTCACAGGTCGAATGTGCCTGTTCCGGTGGAATTAGATCATTTTTCCAGTCGGAAATTTTTTTCATCGCTTTAGCGATCAGATCTTTACTTTCTGCACCCGAAAGATTGTCGCGATGCATCAGATCCATCAAGATCCGTTTACAGTCATCAGCATCTAAAATGGAGAAATTGGCTTTCAGTGGCGTGTTCTTCAGCTCTAAACGCAACAGATTCAGGCCAAAAGTATGGAAAGTAGAAACCGATAAACCCTTAGCTTCTTCACGTGACAACAGCTTTGACACACGCTCTTTCATTTCGCGTGCGGCCTTGTTGGTAAAGGTCATCGCGGTAATACGATGTGCAGGAATGCGGCAGTGCTGCACCAGATAGGCAATTTTTCGGGTAATCACCGAGGTTTTACCTGAACCGGCACCCGCCAAAACTAACAAGGGTCCTTGAGTATATTTCATGGCTTCAAGTTGCTTGTCATTCAGTTGACTTGCGGATGACATATCTGTACCTCGGCTGCATTTCGGCAGAGATTATAGTCTTGTCTTGAAGATGAACTAAAGCCGAAAAGTAAGCATTTGCAAAAAATAAAAAACCACCCGAAGGTGGTTTTTTATGTTAGTCACTCGGATTAGCGAGTTTCATAAACTGTAATTTCTACACGGCGGTTTTGCTCACGGCCTGCAGCAGTATCATTGCTTGCTACTGGAGAAGTTTCACCATAACCACGCGCAGTCATACGAGAAGAAGGAAGACCCTGAGAAGCCAAATAGCTCAAGACAGAGTTTGCACGACGCTCAGACAACGCCTGGTTATAGCTATCAGAACCTACGCTATCCGTATGACCATGGATCACTAGCGCTAATTTGCTCGCTGTACCATCTTCACGTAATACACGCGCTACATCATTCAATGCAGATTGGAAGCGTGGTTGAATCGCAGAAGAGTCTGTTGCGAAAGTCACAGATGGCATGACCATGTTGATCGAACCGTCTGCATTACGGTTAACGTCAACACCAGTACCTGCCAATTCTTCACGTAAACGTTTTTCTTTCTTGTCAAGTAACAAACCCGCACCCGCGCCTACAACAGCACCGATCGCAGCAGCTTGACCCATTTTATCTTTGTCAGCATTAGAATATGCGATACCCGCACCTAATAAAGCACCTAAGCCGGCACCCATTGCAGTTTTGTCATATTCCATATTCTGGCAACCAGAAAGTGCCAACGCCCCGACTACTGTTGAAATGACTAGTGCACGCATTGCATGCCTCCTTACATTGTGTTTGTTGTTTACATGAGGGATGATGAAAGAAAAAATGGCGCTAGACCATTGATTTTTTGTTAACAATAAAGCATTTAGTTACAATTTGTAATAAGAATTTTCATGAGTGTGAGCTGTTTCACCATAATTCCTTCACAGTCAACTTTTTGGCTTTCTTCTCGGTGAAACTCTGGCTATATTTGATCACATTCGTTTACAGACCGAATTATCCAGCAGGATTGTTGTATGCCATCTCATTCACAGAAACAACCATTATTACAAAAAATCAAACGAGGCCTCACTGTAGGTTCGGTCATTACCGGCAGTACCTTTCTACATGGCCCTCCTGTTCTGGCACTGGGCTTGACCAAGCTCATCAAAAAATCACATAAAGTGGATCAAACCAACATCCAAATTACCAACAGCTGGCTCAGTGTGAACAATTGGCTGATTGATCATGTGTTGCCGCATCTGCACTGGGATATTGAAATTGAGCCCGATTTACAGCTGAGCTTGCAGGGTCGCTATTTGATGGTCTGCAATCACCAAAGCTGGGTCGATACCACCGTGAATCAATATTTCGGTCTACGTCGTATGCCCCTGACCCGTTTCTTTACCAAATGGGAACTCATTTTCATTCCATTTGTTGGTCAGGCATTCAAAATTCTCGGTTTCCCGATGATGAAACGTCATAGCAAGGAACAGATTGCGAAAAATCCGGAACTCAAAACCCGTGATCTGGCTGAAGCACGTAAAGCTTGTGAACAGTTGCTCAGTCAACCCTTTACGCTACTGAATTATCTCGAAGGCACACGTTTTACCCAGCAAAAACATGAGCAGCAGCAATCTCCGTATCAACACTTGCTCAAACCCAAAGCCGGTGGACTGGCGCTGGCATTGAACATTTTAGGTGACCAGATTGATGCGCTTGTCGACATGACCATCGTTTATCCTGATGGCATTCCGGAATATCATCATTTCTGGCTGGGTGAGGTTTCACGGATTGCGGTACATATGCGCAAAATCGAGATTCCTGACTGGGTGCATGGCGGCAATTACGAAGATGATCCTGAATATCGCCAGCGTTTTCAGGCATGGCTGGACCAAGTCTGGCGTGAAAAAGACAAGCTCATCGATGAGATGAAGCGCAAGTATCAAAACAGCTAATTTTTCTAAATTTCACCGATTTAAGGCGCTTATGTCACTCAACCCGATTAAAAACAGTTTCCACCCGATCCGTCACGATACTTGGTCCTGGAAGCTGTTTTTAATTTATGACATGTTCATGATGCTGCTCATCGTCATTAACCTGTTCTGTCTGGCAGCCAATGCCATGCTGATGAGTGATTTCGGTGCCTCCATTTTTACCTTTCTGCATCTGCCTGAAGCCCTGCAGTTTTACCGCAGTGAACTGCACCCTTGGGTAATCAAAACTGAAGAATGGTTTACCGGTTATCTAATTGTTGAGTTATTGCTGCGCTGGTTGACCGCAATCATTCGGCAGCACCATCCACGCTGGTTCTTTTTCCCTTTTGTGCACTGGTATGAAATCCTGGCGATTATGCCGGAACTGCGTTTCTTGCGTCTGTTACGCGCCAGTGTCATTGCTTACCGGCTTAGTGAACTCGGCTATCAGGTCATTCCAGAATGGTTCTCCAAACGCGTGCAATTTTACTATCATGTCATGCTGGAAGAATTGTCCAGCCGTATCGTCCTGACCGTGCTGGAAGGCATCAAACGCGAACTTAGCACCAGTACCACACATAAACAGATTATCCACGATCTGGTCGATCATCACCGTCAGTTGTTCGCCAATGCACTGGTTGAAATTCTACAAGAAACCTTGGCCACACAACTCCAACAGCAGCAACAGCACATTGCTAAAAATGTAGGACTGGTGGTAAACCAAGCCATTGAAGATACGCCGGAACTGACCCAGCTACTCCGCCTGATTCCGCTGGTTGGTGGACGTATTGAGCAGCAGATCCAGAGCATTGGACAGCGTCTGGGCGAAAATATCAGCTTGGGGCTCATGCAACCCTGGACTTCGGGGAGTGCTGAGCAACCGAATCCGATTTATCAGGAGATTGCGAAAAATATCAGCCAGCTCAACATTGAAAATGTAGCCCTGGAACAACTGGTAGAATCGGCAGTTTTTGAAAGTCTGGACGCCCTGCATAAACAGGTCAAAGTCAAACAGTGGCTGGAAACTTTAGAAAAACATGACCAAGGGAAAGAATAAACATTTACGAAAAAATATTTGATCGTGCAACTAGAGAATTGCACCGATTTGGTCTAGGATTTGGTCTATTTACAACATTTGCTTCGACATTCCATCAATTCCGTCTGAAGCGCACAAGGAATAATTATGGCTGACATACGGATTACCGGGCGAATGGTGAATTTCACCCGGTTAACCTTTGATACCAACGATCATGACGCAATCCGCCAGCAACTGACCTCCCTATTAAATGAAAGCGCGTATCAAGGTGCACTGGTCATTTTAGACAGCACCGTCGAACAAGAGTTAATTGCCCTGATCCAGTTATTGATTAGTCTGGATTTGCAACCCATGGCTGTGATCGATGGTCTGTTAGGTGACCAGGCGCGCGCCATTCAGTTCCCGGTTCTGCCAGCTGATCGTCCTTTACAGCGGATTAAGCCGACCCAGGAACAGATTGTAGAAACACCAGTTGAAGCTGCGACGGAAACAGCAGAACCGGCAAAAATCCTGCGTCACAGCAGTGCCTATCACAACGAAATTTTGCGTACCGGCCAATGCCTGGTACAAGACCACGGCGATATTATTATCAATGCGGGCATCAACAGTGGCTCGGAAGTGATCGCTTCAGGAAATATACATATTTATGGCAGTGTTCGTGGTAGAGTCATCGCCGGCGCGGGCGGCAATACCACCGCACGGATTTTCTGCCATTCACTAGAAGCAGAATTGGTATCTATTGCAGGAACTTATTGCGTTGCGGATGACATTCCGCAGCATATGAGCAAAAAACCTGTACATATTTATTTGAATAATAACCAAGAGCTTGAATTTGAAGCTCTGGAAATTTAAGGTATAAATTAAACACCATAACAACCCGAAATGAAGGGTGAATGACCATAACAGGAGTGGATTCGGTGGCCAAAATTGTTGTCGTAACATCAGGCAAAGGTGGTGTGGGTAAAACTACAACAAGTGCATCTTTTGCAACAGGTTTAGCCCTACGTGGCCATAAAACTGTTGTGATCGATTTTGACGTAGGCTTGCGTAACCTTGATTTGATCATGGGTTGTGAACGCCGCGTGGTTTATGATTTTGTCAATGTGATTAATAATGAAGCCCGCTTACAGCAGGCATTAATCCGTGATAAGGATATTGAAAATCTTTATATTTTGCCTGCATCTCAAACACGCGACAAAGATGCCCTCACCGATGAAGGTGTAGCACGTGTAATCGATGAGCTTTCACAAGAATTTGACTACATTATCTGTGACTCTCCTGCCGGTATCGAACGTGGTGCGATCTTGGCAATGTATCATGCAGATGAAGCGATCATTGTCACGAATCCGGAAATTTCTTCGGTGCGTGACTCTGACCGGATTATTGGCATGCTGGACAGCAAAACTAAAAAAGTAGAACAAAACGAAGGACGTGTACGCAAACATTTATGCATCACCCGTTATAACCCGGAACGTGCAGATCGTCAGGAAATGCTTACCATTGATGACATCTCCAAGGATATTTTACGCGTCCCGACTCTCGGCGTAATTCCAGAATGCGCAAGCGTATTGCAAGCCTCTAACGAAGGTAAACCGGTTATTCTTTATCAAGAAGCAAATGCTGGTCAGGCTTATGATGATCTCGTAGCCCGTTTCCTTGGTGAAGAACGTCCTTATCGTCATATCACCGTGAAACCGAAAGGCTGGTTAGCACGACTATTTGGAGCGTAGAGATGGCAGGATTCTGGAGTAAACTTTTTAGTGCAGACGATAAACAGCCGAGTGCCAAAACTGCCAAAGACCGTTTAAAAGTCATCGTTGCCTCGGAACAAGGCTTGGGCAAACGTTTAAGCCAAGACAAGATTGACCAAATGAAGAAAGAAATCATGCAGGTAGTGAACCGCTACGTGCGTGGTGTTGATGAACAGCATATCCAGATGCAGGTGCGTTCTGAAGCCAACATCGAAATGCTGGAAATGAATATCAATTTGCCTGAAGAACGTTAATCTCATTACTGATTAGTCAAGCAGATTGAATCAAGGCAAAATAACGCCAGTTATTTTGCCTTTTTTTAATTTGAATTTTTAACCGAGGAGATTGTCATGGCACTATCACAGCCAGCAACTTTCAATGAAGAATGGTCCGATGAGCGTGTTTTTGCCTACCTCAACCAACTTCCTCCTGAAGGCGTGAATGGCGATTTTCACGTGCTTTACCATGCTTTCAAACATATGCGTCCAAGTGATTACGAGCGTCTGTTGACACAATTCATTGCGGATGGCCGTGATCTCAATGCAAAGAATCCACAAGGCCAGCGCATTCATGACGTTATTGCGGAATATCCGCGCCAAAGTGCTCCATTTCTAGATGTATTGGCCAAGTTTGCCTAATCACGCTTGATAAAAAAGCCTGCGTGAGCAGGCTTTTTTATTGAAGACTTTCGTTAACATTTAAACCAGAATGTCACGTTTACCATTGGCACCCATCGAGCTGACGATACCATTTTCTTCCATCTGGTCGATAATTCGGGCAGCACGGTTATAGCCCAGACTAAATTTACGCTGCAGCGAAGACGTCGAAGCTTTACGGGTTTCCAGTACAAAGGCCACACACTGCTCATACAGCATGTCACGTTCAGAACCACCATCACCCTCCTCAAAACCACGTGAAGTCGGCTCTTCATCAAATGGGGTGAGAATTTCATCAACATAGTTTGGACTAGCACGCTCACGCCAAGCATCACAAATCCGGTTCACTTCATCATCAGCAATAAAGGCTCCATGCACACGTTCTGGCTCAATCTTGCCTGGTCCAAGGAACAGCATGTCACCATGACCGAGTAAATCTTCTGCACCGCCAGCATCCAGAATCGTCCGTGAATCAATTTTCGAGTTTACGCGCAGTGCCACACGGGTTGGGATATTGGCTTTAATCAAACCGGTAATCACATCCACCGAAGGACGCTGGGTCGCTAGTAACAGATGAATACCGGCTGCACGGGATTTTTGTGCCAGACGGGTAATCATCTCTTCCGCTTTTTTACCCACCTGCATAATCATGTCAGCAAACTCATCGGCCACAATGACAATCGAAGGTAATGGGGCTAAGCGTGGTGCACGTTCCTGGGTCGCCGAATCACTCGGTTTCCAGGTCGGATCAATCAGGTCTTCGCCGTTAGCAATCGCCTCTTCCACCTTGCGGTTATAATCACTGATCTTACGAATTTTCAGGAAAGACATCAGTTTATAACGACGTTCCATTTCATTGACACACCAGTTCAGGGCACTCACGGCATCTTTCATGTCTGTTACCACAGGCGTGAGCAAATGCGGAATGTCATTATAGTTAGCCAATTCCAATTGTTTCGGGTCAATCAGAATTAAACGTAACTGGTCCGGTGTGTATTTAAGCAACATGGATAAAATCATGGAGTTCACCGCCACCGACTTACCCGAACCGGTGGTGCCTGCGACCAGCATGTGAGGCGCTTTACCCAATTCAGTAATCACCGGATTACCGGAAATATCCTTACCCATGGCCATGGAAAGGATACCCTCTGGATCCTCAAATTTCGGCGTTCGAACCAGTTCAATCAAACGAACCATTTCGCGGCTACTATTCGGCACCTCGATGCCAATATACGGTTTACCCGGAATCACCTCGACCACACGCACCGAGGCCATCGACATGGAACGCGCCAAGTCACGGGAAATGTTGGTGACTTTCGAGGCTTTCACCCCTGGGGCCAGATCCAGCTCAAAGCGCGTCACTACCGGACCCGGTTGAGCCTCAATCACTTTGGCTTTGACGTTAAATTCCTGGAGCTTGATTTCCAGCAATTCGGATAACCGAGCCAGTTGTTCAGCAGTGAAATTGACCTTTTTGTTTGGATCGACTTCATCCAGCAATTCCAGTCCGGGTAAGGTCGGTAAATCACGTCGTTTCTGTGCGACCTGCATGGCACGGGATAACGGACGACCTGCTGCATCGGTCAACGGTGCATCAAAATCGAAATCATCTTCCAGTTCAGAGAATGTATCTATTTCTGGTTTGCCGGCAGTTTCTTGCCAAGCCTCAACAAATTGTTCTTTGGACAGCGGCGCCTTTTCCTCTGGCTTAATGAAGTGATTTTGCTGTTCCTGCACAAAGTCCGTTTTTTCTCTTACGAGCTCAGCTTTAGATTCGAGCCCAGTAGAGCGTGCTTCGATCAATTCATCTTCCTCAACCAGTAGATCATCCAATGCATCGAGTTCTGCATCTAGATTCGAGAAAGCTTTTGGCTGGAGGGTAGCGCCTGTCATGGCACTGGCGGTCACCGCAATCGCAGGATTGACTGTTGCAGTAACAACTGAACTGTTCAGTGCCTCTGGCAAAGCTGTTTGAGTCTGGAATGGCGTATGGACATCGGTCGCAGTTTTGTTATTGGGTACTGCAGCCAATAATTCATCAAAAATTTCATCATCATTCCAGTCCAGATTGAAGTCTGCACCTTTGACATTTTTGTGCTCAGCAGTAACGATTTTTTCAGATATTGACTGTTCTTCTACCGCATGATGCTCTTGCGACAAGATCAATGGCTGTTCATCATCTGCAGCTTTCAGTAAGGCTTCGATCTCATTTTTGGGATCATCATGTTCCTGTAAAGCACGCCAGACTTCGCCTGTCGGAATAATGCGTTGGCTTTCTTTTTCTAATTGATGTGCTTTTTGCAAGGTCCGTTCAAATTCTTCTTCATCTTCCGGATCAATCAAGACCGATTGGGGCTGCGAATTTTCTGGCTCAGCTTGCTGCTCTTTTTCTACCATTTCAGCAAACAGACGTGCAGCTGCTACATCATGCTTGTTGGCTGTTTTGACGGGTACAGCTTCTTGTATCGCAGGGGTATCGACTTCGGTCTGTGGGCTCAGATTTTTTTGTGGCATCCCCTTTTTAACCGATAATTCAGTACGGTCATAGGCAGACTCACTTTCTGGCACATTCCGGTAGAACAGATCCTGTAAATAAGCCGGAGCTGCTTTCAGCGTTGCCCAGGTTTTATTCCACTGGATACCAAACGCCAAGGTCACCAATAAAATCCAGAACGCGACCAGAAATATCGTGGCGCCATAGATCGTCAGTAATCCAGAAAGACTTTCTCCCAACTCATACCCGATAATGCCACCCGCAGCATTTTCCAAGGTATCTGCCGGTAAATTACCGTAGAGATATACCAAGCTCGAAGAAGCCAAAACAATAAAAAATTGTGCCGCATAACGGAAAGGACGGTTGAGAAAACTGCGTGGCCACCAGACCTGGATTGCTTCAATAAAGAAGTATAAAGGCACCAGAATACTGGCCCAGCCCAGAAAGCCAAACAGCAAATCCGCAATCCAAGCACCCGCTACCCCACTGGCATTGGAAACTTGTTGGGTATCACTGGAAATATGCATCCAACCCGGATCAAAAGGTGTATAGGTTACTGTTGCCAGAAACAGATAAATCCCGAATGACACCAAGAATAGGGTTAATAGTAAGCGCTGTGCATAAACACTCGACACCGCAGTCATATACTGTCCTGTAAGCAATTATTTATCGTGTTCTTCTGCTGTAGCGAATCGCTAGCGTGAAAGAATAAATCTTTATATTATGCACCTGTTCAACGAAAAAAGATGCACGATTATTTAGATGAGTTGTTAACTTTTTCTATATAGCTCAAATCGATTTACATGATCAATAATATCGACATTGATCGAACACAACTCCCTCTGCATTTCCCGTATAATTTTGTTAATTTTTAAATAAAAAGGATAATTCCATGAGCACTCACCACTCGCGTTTAATCATCTTAGGTTCAGGTCCTGCAGGTTATAGTGCTGCTGTGTATGCGGCACGTGCCAATTTAAAACCTACCCTGATTGCCGGTATGCAGTTAGGTGGCCAGTTAACCACGACGACTGAAGTCGACAACTGGCCGGGTGATCCTGAAGGTTTGACTGGGCCTGCCTTGATGGAACGTATGCAAGCCCATGCAGAGCGCTTCGGGACTGAACTGGTTTATGACCATATCAATGAAGTTGATTTAAACAGCCGCCCATTTGTGCTTAAAGGCGATATGGAAGAATATACTTGTGATGCCCTGATCATTGCTACTGGTGCAACGGCACAGTATTTAGGTCTGGAATCAGAACAGGCCTTTATGGGACAAGGCGTGAGTGCCTGTGCGACCTGTGACGGTTTTTTCTATAAGAATCAAAACGTCATGGTAGTCGGTGGCGGTAACACCGCAGTTGAAGAAGCACTGTACCTTTCTAATATTGCGTCGCATGTTACTCTGGTTCATCGCCGTGACAGCCTACGCTCTGAGAAAATTCTGCAAGATCATATTTTCGAGAAAGAAAAAGAAGGCAAAATCAGCATTATCTGGAACCACCAAGTCGATGAAGTCCTTGGCGACAATACCGGTGTAACAGGTGTACGTTTGAAATCAACCCAAGATGACTCGACCCAACAGGTTGATGTACAGGGTGTGTTCGTTGCAATTGGCCACAAACCAAATACAACCATGTTTGAAGGTCAGCTCGAATTACGGAATGGCTACATTCAAGTGCAAAGCGGTACAGCAGGCAATGCGACGGCCACTTCAGTGACTGGTGTATTTGCTGCAGGTGATGTGGCGGACAGTGTCTACCGTCAAGCGATTACTTCAGCAGGTTCAGGCTGTATGGCAGCACTCGATGCCGAAAAATATCTAGATGCCTTGGGTGAATAATTTTCTCAGGCATGCTGAATAAGAAAGCCGTCACTAGACGTAATGCCAGTCAGTTAAGCAACATTTAGTAAAATGCTGTAAAAATGAGTGTATATAAATACGCTCATTTTTTTTATGACTTTATCTGAGAATTTAGATTTAACCCT
>NZ_JAQIHG010000040.1:0-15670 GCF_035916735.1 Acinetobacter minutum | reverse complement strand
AAAAGAAAAAAATTAGTGGTCTAGGGTGGTCAATTTTGGACGCTGATACCTGATCAATTTTCAACGCTGATTGACAGTTTCATTAAAATAATCTTCCCATGTGCGTGGTTTTTCAGACAGAATGACTTCCCCTTTGACGTTTCTACGGATGTATACGACTGTACTTTTGAAGCGATACTCCTTTGGTAGCCTTACTGCCTGACTTTGACCATTCATGAAAATTTTAGCTGTATGGTTCATTTTTTCACCAAAATATATATTAATAAGTATATATTAAAAATAAAAATGGCAAATCACAAATCCTTTGTTCATCTACACTGATCTATTTTTGTGAACTCTTGTTTATTTTGGAACTGACAATGGCTATAGATATTTAATACCGAATCCGACGAGTGGAGTTGTCTTTTCCCTCTGCTGTTTTTACCATCTTGATTATGTAACACAATCAAGATGAACAAATAAAATGAATGAAAATCAGCATGGTGGTGCCCGTGAAGGTTCGGGTCGCAAACCGGTCCATCAAGGCCCAACCAAAGTGATCCGGGTTCCAGAAGCCCGTGTACTGGAAATCAGGCAGTATCTGGATCAGGTAAAAAAACCGGCCCGCAATGAGATTGCTTCGATTACTCCGGTTGAAGCCAGAACACATTATGAGATTCCAGTTGCCTTGCAAAAGGTGGCAGCCGGTTTCCCTTCCCCAGCCCAGGACTATATCGACAAGACCCTGGATCTGAATGAGTTTCTGATCCAGAACCAGCAGGCCACCTTTATCGTTGAGGTGGAATCGCTGTCTATGCGCGATGCAGGTATTGATCTGCAAGACAAGCTGATCGTTGATCGCAGTATAGAGCCCAAGCATGGTGATATTGTTCTGGCCCTGATCGACAATGATTTCACCATCAAGCGACTGATGATTGAAGGCGACAAACGCTGGTTACAGGCGGAAAACCCGGATTATTCCGATATCCATTTGAAAGACGGTCAGACCCTGCTGATCTGGGGTGTGGTCACCAGTGTGATCAAAAAGTTCAGATGAGCAGCAGCGAGCGGATTTATGCCCTGATTGACATCAACAACTGTTATGTCAGTTGTGAACGGGTATTTAATCCCAGCCTGAATCAGCGTCCAGTGATTGTGCTGAGCAATAATGATGGTTGTGCAGTGGCCCGCAGTAATGAGGCCAAAGCCCTGGGCATCAAGATGGGTGTTCCGTTGTTTCAGGTTCAGGACATTGTGCAGCAGCATCAGGTGGTGGTGCTGTCGAGCAACTATGCTCTGTATGCGGAAATGTCGAAGCGCTTTCATTCTATTCTGGCCGGTTATGTGGCTCCGAATGAACAGGAAATTTATTCGATTGATGAATGTTTTCTGGATTTGACCAGTTATGCGCAAAACTTTGACTTGACCCGCTATGCCAGAGAGATGAAACAGCGGATCTGGGACTGGATCGGGTTGCCGGTATCCATCGGGATTGGCCGTAGCAAGACCGAAGCAAAGCTGGCCAATCATCTTGCCAAGAAATGGCCAGGCTTTGATGGGGTGTGTAATGTGCTGGAGCTGGATTATCTGGATCAGGAAACGCTGTATGCTGGAATCGAGGTGGGTGAAGTCTGGGGGGTGGGGCGCAAGTTGGTAAAGAAGCTGAACCAGATGGGCATCCATTCGGTACTGGATCTGGTGATGCAGAATGCGCATCACATGGGTAGTGTGTTTTCAGTGCTGATGCAGCGCACGGTACTTGAATTACAGGGAATCTCCTGTTTGCAACTGGAGGATGCTCCTGCACCCAAGCAGCAGATTGTGGCTAGCCGCTCTTTTGGAGAACGGATCACGGAACTGGATGATCTAAAAGAAGCCATGGGCAAGTATGTACAGGATGCGGTTATGCGTTTGCGTGCAGATGCCTCGCTCTGTGGCTGCATCATTGCTTTCGTACAATCCAATCCTTTTGATCAAAATACAGCATATTACAGCAAATCATTGGCCGTCGAGTTTCCCGAACCGACGGACTGTGTACTAGATCTGATCCAGGCTGCGATGCAGTTACTGCAAGGCATCTATAAGCCTGAAGTAAAGTATAAAAAATGTGGGGTGATTCTGACCGGTCTGGTCAGCAAGACCCGCTATGTACCTGATCTGCTAACAGACCATCGCCAGCGCGAAAGCAATGAACAGCTGATGCAGGCTTTAGAAGCCGTGCAAGCCAGATATGGCAAGAGTAAACTGGCAGTAGGATCGTGTTATTTACCACAACGGAAATGGTCAATGAACCGGACACATCTGACCCAGAACTATTTTAGCTGGCAGGGATTGTTGAAAATTACCCATTAAGCTGTGTCAGCTTGTCACGGTATTACCCTACTGTCCAAATCGACTGGTGGTGATTGCAAGGAAGAGAAGAATGTCTAAAGTCATCCGTGAACGTATCACCAAGTAACCGAATCCAGAGCGTTATTGGGCAAGCAAATGTCAGCGAACCTGATTGCGATCGCAGAACTGACCCATACCCCGATTCCACGCATGCCGGTAGATGAGCATGGGGTTTTTCACGAGATTCAAAATCACTGATAGGTAGACCTGCATGGATTGCAGGAACGGACGGTATTCTCCTGTTCAATCGGTCGAGTGCCCAGACCCGGTTTGATTGTTATCGTTAAGTCCATATTTTTGTAGCTAACGCCTGGTTTTATAGCGTTAAGTACAGAAATCCGTACTTAACAGACCAGATATTTTTATGGTCCTTAGGCTTTTTCTCTATTCCTTAAAGGTGTCATTGAGCGCCTGCTGAACCGCGTCGATGCGTGACTTGCAGGCTTTATAGGCGGTCATCGATTCTTCGACGATCGCCATCAGGTTATCAATATCCGGTTCTTCCTGCGATTCCAGCAATTCGGCATTCTTCTTGAGAATCTCGTAGCCCTGTTTAAAACTGAGTTCTTCATTGTTCATGTGTACTTACCTGTGTCACGGTGGCATCAATCCTGCCATCCTGGAGTTCGATCTGGAGTTGCTGGCCAGAGATTTGCTGCACTGAGCGGATAGCCTTGCCCTGACTGCGGACAATCGCATAGCCCTTGGCCATCACGTTTCGTGGGTTTTGTAGCAAGGTTTCCCGCATCAGGGATTCGGTCTGCTGGGTAGCCTGCCGGAGCTGTTGCTGGGCAAAATACTGGGTATCGCTTTTTAATAGATCAACGCTACGCTGGGCATCATTGAGCTGGCTTTGTGCCAGGGTTTGGATGGTTTTCAGGTACTGGTCATGCTGGCTTTGATAGGCGGTCAGCTGATGCTGTGATAGCAGTTTAATGGTTTGCAGCGCAGTACTGACTTCATTGACCCGTTCGACAATCAGGTTGCGGATCCCGGCGATGACTTTACTCGGGGTATCAAATGAGCGGTGCGCGATTTCATCCAGAATGGTGCGGTCTTTCTCGTGGCCAATGCCGACCCAGATCGGCACTGTTCTTTTGCATAACAGTGCAGCCAGCTCATAGTCGTTCAGATAGGCCAGATCATTCACTGCCCCACCCCCGCGGATGATCACAATCAGGTCGGGAGCGCTTTGGTACGCTTGAGCCCACTGCCTCAATGCACTGGCCAGAGCCTGCATAATACTGCCGGGGGCGGTATTGCCCTGGAAGGTGGCTGCATGATAAACGAAATGGCAGACACCCGCCTGAGCCAGGGCATCGGCATCTTTTTTGAAGTCCCCCAGCCCGGCTGCATTTTCCGGGGCGATGACCAAGACGTTCTGCAAATCAAAAGGTGTCGGTAGCTGTTTGTTGTGATTGAGCAGGCCTTCCTGGGTCAGGCGCTGCAGGATCTGCTGATAACGTTTGGCAATGTCACCCAGAGTAAAGCTGGAGTCGATGTCTTCAATATTGACGGAGAAACCGTATTGCGGATCAAATTTGGCTTTGACCTTGATCAGGACATTCAAGTCCTTGGACAGTTCAATGCCGCTTTCTCGTTCAAACCTTAGCACGATTTTTTGTGCGGTGAATTTCCAGAGGGTGCCTTTACAGCTGGCAATCACTTTATGGCTGTCTTCATCCTTCTCTGCCAGTTCCAGATAGTAGTGCCCGCCTTTGATGCTGAGATTACGGATCTCGGCTTTGACCCATACCGCTTCATCGAAAGTCAGCTGGATGACTTCCTGTACGGTGGTCAGGTATTCACTGAGACTGAGTTGGGTTTCTGACATGAAAGAAAATACGGAATGCGGTCATTTGATCCTACAAAATAACAGCTTTCATTTCAAAGCATAGAATTGTTTGGAAAATCTGGAGCATTGCCATGTATGTCCACAACGTGCTGAAAGCCTCTCATCAAGAATTGACTATTTTGCGCTGAGGATAACCGGGTCAGACTTCAATTTTTATCCAGTAAGCTTATCAAGTGCTTTATGGCGTCATTTGCAGGACGAGGATTTTCAAGCGCATCGATCAGCATGGCGTGATCTGCCGCATTCCCTTGCACCCCAGGGTTGGATTTCAGCACATCTTCTGCCCGTTCTAAAGAGGCATAAAGGATAAAATCACTGACACTGATGCTCAACAGGTTTGCGGCCTGCTCAAGCACTTTTTTGGTATCAGCCGTGATTTGAATATTGATCTGTTCGGTTGCAAAGTCATCCATATCTTCTGCAGAGCGTGGCGTAGCTACTGTCTCATTCTGACTGATCATCTCTGCTACAACCTCAGCAACAAGCTCAACAATTCTTGAGAACGCTTTAGACTGATCTCCGTCAAGCCAGGACAATGCCGGGAACTCGGCACATAAACCGACATATGCATGATCTTCTGCCGACATGTGACACGGTAAGATAGTGTTTGCTGTCCATTTGATCCTTCAGCATGCTTTTGGCTGGCCCAGTGCAGCCCAGATTTTTAACCTGATCGAGTTTGGATTTTTCACGATGCTCTTGAATCACCATCGATATGCTAGCCCGCTTTATCGTCCATAGCCTTGAACGGATGCATTGATTAAATCCTGGAGTTGTCTTGCTGACGCGACAATGCGTTCAAAGTCGACCTGCGAGTTATAAAGCATGTTGGCTTGACGCATTTTATTGAAGTCATCGGTTAATAATCTTAAACCGTCCGGGTTCGGCAGCAGCAGGAATTCTCCCTGCAGGCATTTGTCATAGTGAGCATAGCTGGCATTGAAAAAGATATTCTTGAGTTGAACCACATCATGCAGCAGCGGGATATTCTGCATGGCTTGCTGGCCAATCTGATGGTTTCCCAACGCCATCAGGTCAAACCAGTGACGTGACAAACGCTCTGCAGTCTCTCTGACGCCTCGATGACACTCGACATGGATCAGGGTCGCCTTTTCCCAGAAAGTGCGTTCGGGTGAGAGTACCGTGACCTGGCTGGAGGGAAAAGCGATTTCTTCGATCTGGTCGGCCATATAGGGTTGTACCGTCCAGATCTCATTCGGATCAATAATATTGCGGCCACCCAATTCGATCAGGATATAGCCGAGGATATATTGGTTTCTCTCCTTCAGCACGGAGGGATACCTGAACTGGATCGCTTCACCGCCTTGCATGACTTTGATTTCAAAAAGCTCGCTACGCGGCAAGGAAGCGACTTGCGCTTGCAGGTACGGTGCCACCACATCTTCCGCATAGGCCTGGACTTCACGCTTGAGTGCTTTATTAATCCGTCGCAGCGTACCCGAGCCGATGTCATCAGGGGCCGTCTGCCCTTCCAGCAGCCCCAAGCTGCGGACGGCCTCAAACTGGCGATAGTCTAAAGTCACATCGATATCTTCAGAGAAGCGGTCAATGACGTTATACACTTTGGACAAAGAGGTACCGCCTTTGAAGGCCATCTTTAAACGCTGCGGCATCTCGAACAGCTGTTTCAACACCCAGCACACCCAGAGATCTTTTTCTGAGATTTCCAGATCCCGCTCCGCCTGGATGGAGGCGTAATATCTCAGAATATCGGTCTGATCCTTGACGCTGAGCTGCATAAACGATTCAGCCATGTGCTCTTACCCCTTTTAATGCGCTCTTCATCCAGTGGGTCAGTTCAGCTTTCGTAAGCTGTTCAAACTCTTTCTCCGTCAAGCGTGACTGAATATGCTGAATCACCTGCGCATTGACCAGATCCTTTCCCAGGTAGTACAAGGCAGCAATCGCCATACCTACGTCGGTTCCGGCATGCTGCAGCAGTTTCCGGTTAGCGGTATGGATAAACTTCACTCTTGAGCCGGCAATTTCAATCTCGCGTGAAATTCCATTGGTGTAAAACACTTTGGTCAGGGGCACCTGGGTACTGAGTCCCAGTTTGTTTGCTGCGATAGCCCCATGGACCTGAATCGTTTCATTGTTCTTTTTGGCAATGACCTTGATCGTCTCGTTCAAGTCAGGCGGCAAACGCTTGCCTTTCAGAATCGGACTATATTCAGGTTTGTAGTAAATGCCATTCTGGATACGGCAAATCTGACCCTCTTCAGCCAAACGCGACAGACTGCGCTGAACCGCCTGGCGTGATCCCTCGACATGAATATGGTCTGCAGAAAACACCCGGCCACGCTGAAATCGTGTGATTTTCTGCTTCACAGTTTCCGCAATGCTATGTGTGGTCTGTGCATTCAATGCCATGCTATTGTCCAACAATAATCTGTCTAAAATACTACTATAGTTTTGGACAGAATAGCAGATATAAACACCGATATAATTCTAGACAAAATATTTCATCAATAAGATAGAAAAACACTATTTATAAATAGCTTATTAAAGTTTATTGATTTTTAACCTCTTCAATTTCAAGAATCCATAATCCCCCGATCATAGGGTTCTATTGCATAAGCCATACCGTTATAGATTTAAGGAAAATATCGCACCATACCCACCCTCTTGCCTGTAAATAACAACACCGCAAAAGTGCCAATGCCAAGCACAAAAAAACAAACCGACCAGACCGGACCAGCAAAATTTATCCAGTCCATTTGCAAACCTGACTTTTTTTTGAAAAAGCACACCAAAACAGAGGTGGAAAAATGAAATCCATTACACTCCTGGGAGTGCACCGAAAAGAACCAAATTAAATTAACCCGCACTAAAGTAAAGTAAATTAAATTAGGGAGTTAAACTCATGGCTGCTAAAGCGATTACCAAGCCAGATGTCTACAATGCGATTGAACAGCTGCTGGCTGAAACGGGCCACTATACCAATGCTGCGATCATGAATCTGATTGGCGGTTCATCTGTGACCGTGCAGAAGTACCGAAAAGAGTATGAACGGGAGCATCGAGATGGGGTGCAACGAAAAGCGCTGAGCTTGAAAGAAGCCGAGCATAAACGACTTTCCGATGCGGTGGCTGACATTATGTCTGGCCGGATTACAGAGGTCAGTGACAGCCATAGCAGTGAAATCGAGCGCTTGTCTGAGGAGCTGGACACTGTACTGATCGACAAGGAAAACCTGATTCAGCAGTATGCCCAGCAACTTGCTGAAATAGAACAGCTCAATGCTGAAAACCTTGATTTGAAAGCAAAAATCAGGGTTCTCGAAGAGGGAAAAGAACGCTCCAGAGCCGAAATTTTGGAGCAGTACGAGAAACACAAGCTGCAAGTCAATGAACAGCTGGAGCTGGCCAAGCAGCAGTATGACGAAGCCATCAAAAATTATCAGGATGCGCAAAAAGATCTGAAAGCTGATAAAGCACAGCTCATTTCTGACCATCATGCTGAAAAACAGCAATTACAGTGCCAGATCCACGAACTGCAAACCAGATTGGCTGAAGCCATTTCCAGCGAGAAAGTAACAGCGGTGCGTTATGAAGAAGCACAAAAGCAGCTGGTACGCGCTTCACGCGACATCGCCGAGTTAAAAGATGAAATCAGGCAGATGCGAAATCCACCGTCACCGGCAAAACGTGGAAAAGCAAAAGAAGAGCTACCGCCAATGGATGGCAAGACCGAAGATTTACTGGATATGCTGGAATGATGGCTGGTTCAATGATGCTGAAAAATAAGGCAAGTATTCGATCTGTGTAATAGCCCTGCCCCCCATATCAAAGCGTCCCCCAGGAAAATTGCAAAAGTGCATATTCTGAGAGCGGACATTTCTACTTAGGAATAACAGAAAAATGGGAGCGATATGCTCCCATTTTTCATTTCGCATGTTCTCTATAGTACTGGTTTTTCCGTTTGGAATTGTGCTTCCAACTTTTGGAAAATTTATAGACATAAGTCGGGAAATCATCCCAAACATAGGGCAAACCATTACCACGGGCAACACGTATTTTGAGCGGATAGTCTTTATATTCAATGCAATGCATGAAATAAAAACTTCTTTCTTGTTGCGTACTGAACTTTTTAAAATAAACACTTCTCAGATTAGGATATTTTTTCCAAAAATAATCCTGAGGATGTGCTTTGATAGACTGTTGGTACTGATATTTCAGTTTTTTCATGATTCCTCCCAGGTAACATTACCTAGAAGGGATCCTGTGCAAAGTAGTTCATCGTAGTTAACTCTTCGTCTTTCTATAATTGAGTATTGATCTGATAACGTGTGTTACGTCCACCACCTTCCAATTTGACGATACACGCTTTTTCAAGCAAGTCAGATAAGTGGCGGGTAGCCGTTGCCTTACTGACTTTAGCAACCTTTTGATATTGTGAGGCACTAATACCATGTTCAAAGCCATTTTCCCCACCATCCAATAAACGGTTTAAAACTTTTCGTTGCCCTTCATGCAGGTCTAAACTTGAATGTTTATGCCAAAACTGACTTTTAAATAAAGTTCGATTGATCTGCTTTAAGGTTGTTTCAAGGCTGTCATTCAAGGTATCTAAAAACCAAACCAGCCAATCTGTGATATTGGAATCATTTTTTTGGGTTTGTTCTAAGATGTCATAGTAACTTTTGCGTTTGTTTAATATGGCAGGAGATATGGCATACAAACGAATGCTCTGTTCATCCATTTGAGCCAGAGCAAGATCTGTCAGTGTACGTGTAATACGACCATTACCATCATCAAAAGGATGTAGCGTCAAAAACCATAAATGAGTAATACCTGCACGTAAAAGAGGGTCAAGCAAGGAATCGCTCAGACTATGGTTAAACCACTCGATAAAGGCATTTAAGCGTCTTTCCAACCCCTCTCTGGGAGGAGCTTCAAAATGTACTGTAGGATAATCCAATCGACCTGAAACGACCTGCATAGGTTCTGAGCCTCTGAGTTGACCAATGCGTAAACGTTGCATTGTCCAATCCGGGTCATTGAAAAGCCAACGATGCCATTGCATAAGGCGTTCAACAGTGAGTGGTTGCTTCACATTGTTAAGCGCATCGAGCATGATATTGGCTAGACCTTCTGATCTGTCGGAGCTTGGATAAGGTTGTTCAAGCGTAACGCCCAAACGTCGAGCTAGAGATGATCGCAATGAAAAAACATTGAGGCTTTCATTTTCAATTGCTGATGAAGCAACTAGATTGGCAAGTAGAGTATCTAAAGTAAATTGTTCTTTTGCTAAATCATGCTGACTTTGCCCAAGAAGAATTCCTATTTTTTGATGGATTTGTCTCGTTTTAGGCAGGATGACAGAATCCTCCCAGGTGAAGTCTGTCCAGTTTTCTGCTTGCCAAATCCATTCCTGCATCTTCAATCTCTAACCAGAACTGTTCCAAGATGAGTTAAATATAGCACATATTCGGATCATCATATGAGCTGAATATACTGTTTAATTAGCTCATCTATTTGGCAGGATTTGCATCAGCCGACTGATTTAAAAGTCGGATTGTTCGTGTTTTTGTGGTTATTTAAAATTTTCAGAAAATCTTAAACTTTTAAAATCAGGATTTCGTGTTCGTCTTGTGGTTCCCACACTATCAACCTTAAGATCATCAAGCCCAGTATCATGTTTGATTGAACCACCTTGAATATTTTCTGATCCTAACTTCAGGTATGATGATATTGCTATCACTACATTTAAGAATCATTATGAAACACTTAGGATTTGTAGGAAAAAGTACAGTACATATTGGATATACCCATGTTGAAATTATTAACAGTTCTCTTCGACTGTCCTTCAACGTGCCCTTAAAGAATAATCCAGAGGATGCCTTTAGAAAAATCGTAGAAAACAACTATGATTTATTGATGTCGACTTCAGCAGAAATCTCATTTGAATTAGATAGCGAAACGATTACAAAGGCTGAGAACTTAATTAAAGAGCAAGGTATTGAGTTAGAAGAATTTATTCAGAATACGCTGATTGAATTTATCAATCATAACCAATTAGATACCGTCAACTCATTACCATAGTTAGACAATAAAAAAACCCGACATGTCGGGTTTTTTTATGTTTAGCTGCTAGATAGGATGGTGCTTCACCTCACGATCCTGGTGCGAGAACTTATCATTATTGTTTTATGTTCCGGAACATCCTGTTCCTGTATGACTTCATCATAAGAAAAAAACCGCAGATACCCTAGCCGCAAAATCCCTAAATCCATGTGCGCCAGGACGTACAAAACCGGCTAAAAGTTGTCCCGGTTTTATCCGCAGAAATTGGGATAATTTTTTACCCTGAGCGTCTGATGTAATCAGGAAAAACCGCAAACAGACTATTTTTTAAACAAATTGATTGGCGAAAGATGCCAGGATCGAACAGAAAAAAGCCGACTTGTTTCCAAATCAGCTTTTCGGGTTTACGCCCCCTATTTTTTATATAATAAGTTATTGATAAATAATACTATTTTTTATAAATTTCGAATAATGCCCATTATGTTAAATAGAAATTTTTAGCTAGTTCAGCACAAACGTACAATCTTTAAGGCCTAGAACGCGATACCGTTCTCTCTTTGATGTTTATTGCTATCTAATTGAGTGAACTCTGTGGAAATATTTCTTTATACATTAAGCGTTATGTATAGCCCAGGTCCTGTAAATTTTATGGGGCTAAATTCTGGCCTTACAGGTCAATTAAAAAAGACTATAGGATTTTACCTAGGCGTTGGTTTCGCCATGTTGATCTTATTCGTATTGTTTGGCTATATAGGTGAAGCTGTTATTCCACATGGATGGATTCATTATATTGCTTTAGCGGGTGCAATTTATACATTCTACTTGGCTATAAAAATGATTAGGGCGAATGTAGAAACAACTCAACAGCAAGAAAGCCATCTAACATTCCTAAATGGCTTATTTATTCAGTTATTAAATCCAAAAGCCATTCTCGTCATTCTACCTGTTACGACAATTATGTACCCTGCAGCCAAAATCACAGGAATCATGATCTTGATTGTTTCTTTACTGATTTCACTTGGTGCTGTTGGCGCGCCATTCACCTATGCTCTGGTTGGAAAAGTATTAGGCAACAAAATTGCTAATCCTATCTGGTTTAATCGGCTAAATAAGCTGATGGGTATACTCTTGATTTTATCAGGGCTTTTTATGTTCAAAGATTTTCTTAATGGAATCAATCTGCTTTAGGACAAATTAGCCGTTCAAATCGAACGGCTACCTTTTAATATTTATCATTTTCCATTGAGTGGGAGTTAAACCAAATGTTTTTATAAAATGTCTGGTCATATGACTCTGATCAAAAAATCCTGCATTTAAAGCAGCATTAACAATAGACCCCCCTTGAGCAAGGTAGAACTTAACTGTTTCTAAGCGACGCATGGTCATATAACGGTGTGGGCTAGTTCCAAATAATAATCGGAAATCACGAGAAAGGCTCCAGCGGTCACGATCAGCATGTTTCTCTAAATCTGACAAACTTAAGTTTTCATGTGGATACGCCAAAATATACTCACGCGCTCTCTCTGCTGCCTTGTAGTCAATTTTTTTGTTTTGGCTAGATGAAGTATCTGAAATTTCACAAAGTATAGTTGCCAAATCAAATAGAGCATCTTCCTCTTCTAGGCTATCCATATAATTATTTATATTATTTAGAAAGCTATCCATTGCCCTAAACAGGCGAATATCATTACTTAAGCCATGTCTGATAAAAGGCAAGGGTTTACCCTTTAAAATGGTTTGGATCATCGCTGGTTCGATGTAAATCATTCTATAGCGATAGCCATCTAATGTTCCTGATTCACCATCATGCTTTTCATCCGGGTGTAGAACCATAGTCATGCCTGGCAAGCTATGTTGCAATGTACCTTTGTAATGGAAGTTCTGAACTCCGGAAAGAGTCCTGCCAATAGCATAAGTATCATGTCGGTGAGGTTTATAAGCATAATTGGAAAGAAATGCTTCAATTCTTTCTAATTTATGATTTTGAGTGGGGGATCTCACAATCCAATTATTTCCACTGGAGAAATCAGGCATAATTGATGGCCAATTTTTCGTAGATTCTATTGTAGATTATTTTTCACTTTTCCTAAAATTAACATAATACACGTTATCCGTAATTATTTTAATTTTTCATTTAAAATCAATTTATTAAGTTTAAAACAAAAGCCCAATCACACCAGGTTGGGCTTTTTATGTGAATAATTATGTTCCAAATTTTTCTGGGTTGATTACCATTCCAATAAATTAGCTGTACTTATTGGATCAGGAACAGAATGCTATTCACAGCTTTCTTCAACTTTAGAAGTAATGTTCAGTTCATAATTATTCACCAATGACTCGATCATATTTTCAAAGAGATACGGTTCAAGTAGATGCATATTTTTTTTAGATAAGTTTAAACCCCATTCAGGTTCACTTTTATACCCTTCACCATACATTCTGTCAGTAAATACGCCATTAGGTTCTAACCAAACAGTTGAAGGTATTAGATAAAGCTGTGGAATTTCCTTGTCAGTTAAAAGACCAAGTGCAAGATATAGATTTGGATTAGGTTCAAAGTATTTCTTGGTCATGAAGACATAACCATTTTGTTTTCTTAGAGACTTAACCTGGATTGAGAGGAAGTCAGACTTTTTATAACGAGCTACGAAGTCTAATCCACGATCATCAACTTCTGATGTATAGACCTGAAATCCATACATGGCAAATTCCATTTTTACATAGTATTCAACGAATGTTCCAACTTGCAAATTATTAAGTTTAGACCAAATATAACGGCTCATAAGTAATTATTATCAAGATTAAAATGTGAATGTTATACTGAGTTATCAGAAGCTTTACAACAGCTTATACAATGAAATACATAATTGCTGTTCCCACCTTTTATTAGCATCTTCTACCCGAGCAGAAGATAAATTAACTCTTCAGCAATTCAATGAAATGGCGTTGTTAGTGATGCTACAAGAAGTTACTGATTATAATTCTGATATGTAGTGTAGTTTATTTAACTAGCTATATGAGGCATAAAATTGAATATAGGGATTTTCTGGTCTTATAAGAATCAAGTTATAGGAATTTCTCATGACTTTGCTTTAAATGAAGCCGATTCTATAGGCTTGATTGATAGTCGGTACACGCATGTGGACTATTGGGAAAAATTAAAACTTCAAATACCTGGATTAGAACATACAGAGTACGAGCAGCTGCCTAGAGGCAGGGTTATTTTTGACACTCATAAAAGTAAAGCAATCATCTATCTCGATAAGACGTTATTGCGAAGAAGTAAGGTCAATCAAATCCTCAATTTTTTTAACTTAAATTTTGAAAATGTCATCTTGAGAACAGATCCTCACTACAAAATATAGTTTACTCAGGATCCATAACCACATCATACGCATCATGAAGAACGTGGCTGTAATGTCCGCCCACCTTATGAAAACAATCTGATATCAAGCTAATATGTAATTTTTTGTAAAAAATCAGTGCGGTAGAGCGTCTTCGAGCCGTTGATAGATTTGTTTTTTGTTTTATAATCTTAAATTATTGATATTTATATATTTATTTGATTTGAATTACTCTTCTTGTTATCCTGTTTTTACTTTAAGAACAGGATATAAAAATGTCAGCATTAAATTTAGGCAATGCCTTGTTTGAGGGATTTAATGATCAACATGGTCTGATGATTTGTGGTTATGAATGGGGATGGTCAAAAGAGGATCAGGCAAAAGAAGAACCTTCCATTGATTACTCTATTAAGTGCACGTTCAGTAACAAAGCACTGCGATATGGAGAGCAAGCAAAACAATGGAGATACGATAAAGCCATCAGAAAGTGGTTCGGTTTGTGGGGGCATCCATTAAATGAAAATGATTTAGGTACTGATTTTGATAAATCTATCGTGCAGACCAATTGGGCCTATAGTTGCAACAATAATATTAGTGACTATTCCAGATTCCTGGAGCAAGATCAGATCGATAATTTTATTACGCATATCGAACAGCTCAGACCTAAAATTATCATTTTTATGGGTCGTAATCTGATTGATCTCTTACGGAATGAAAAAGTTTGGGACAGATTTACAGCCATTGCGGGACAACAAATAGAACCACTGCAGACTGTTCAGAAGACAGAATATGACGGCACTCGATTCAAGGTTTTCTTCAACAACTTTGAAAACTGTAAAGTAGTTTGTCTGCCTCATCCCTCTAGTAGTAGAGGTCTATCGGATGAATATATCAAATTATTTAAACCAGAAATGAACGCAATTCTTTCTCAGTTCAAACAAGAAAAAGGTATCGATTAAGATATAGCCTCTCATCACTACTGATATGAAATTGAAAAAAGTTAGTCTTGTTCATGGCGACATCACCACTCTACCGGTAGATGCTTTGGTTAATTCTGCCAATAAATCTCTGTTAGGTGGTGGTGGGCTTGACTATATCATTCATAAGAAAGCAGGCATTTTGATGAAAGATGCCTGTATCGAGCTTCACAAAGCAAAAGGTGGGTGCAGAACTGGTTCTGCAGAGGTGACTATTGCCGGAGATCTACCGGCGAAATTTGTCATTCATGCAGTAGGTCCGCGATGGTTAGACGGAACCCGGGATGAACCTCAACTGCTCTGCGATGCCTATAGTAATGCACTACTTAGGGCTGAAGACATCAAAGCAAAAACCGTTTCTTTTCCCAATATTTCAACCGGTATTTATTCTTTTCCTCAGCAACTTGCTGCTGAAATTGCGATAGGAACCGTTTTATCAACCTTACCTACATATAAAATGGTAGAGCACGTTTTTTTCGTGTGTAAGGGCACAGAACACTACGAAACTTATAGAAATATACTGCTGCAACTAGAAGATCCCCATATTGACATTTTGCTTTAAACCATAAGGGTAACTTTAGAGTTTTGATCACTTTCTATACTACCGAATTTTCATTTTAATTGGCTAATGACTAAAGCTTATTAACGCCAGTTCTAACAATTTAGTCTACGAGTTTTAAATACCGGTAAACAGCCTGTCGGCTAATACCAAATGCTTTTGCCAGATCAACTTTGGATGAATATTTTCCTTCATCCCAGGCTTGTAATAATTCTTTGGCCTGATCGGGGTTCAATTTATGGACACGACCTTTATATTTGCCCTGAGCTGCTGCGATCTTAATCCCTTCTTTCTGACGTTCTAAGATAATTTCCCGCTCGAATTGAGCAAAAGCTCCCATGAGTTGCAACATCAGGTTATCCATCGGAGTGGCTTGGGCCGTGAAAGGGCACTGTTGCAAATAGTGATTTGAGTCGATGATGTTCCCTTTAAAAAGTGCTTAGAGACCGAAAACCCTGTTGATTAGACACACTTCACCCTGAGGCTGACCATAATAAAATGACGATGCTTGTCCT
>NZ_JAQIHG010000039.1:0-15677 GCF_035916735.1 Acinetobacter minutum | reverse complement strand
TCACGACAAAGGGCGGCTACAGGTGTGCCAGATTCCGCCTGCTTCAAGATGGACATGATCTGACTGTCAGTAAATTTAGATGTTTTCATGCAGAATCTCCTGCCTACACTTTAAGAGAAAATTCTACTTTTACATCCTTTTATTTTTAGGGGGGATTACCAGCTCAAGCCGAATACAGCAGATTCCGATAAAATAGATAAGAAGATACCAGCAAACAAACTCCAATAAACCGATAAAAAGCATCTTGTTGTCCAGTTCCTAGAACTAACAGGGCCAATCCACTCATAAACAGGATAAGACTCAAGATCATTCTTAGAATAAGCATTTGAAGACCTAATGACAGTGCAAATTTGCATAAAACTACCTGAAAATTTGCTGGAAGCCTGTTCGTTTTATAGGTATAAGAGTAATTATTAAAGAGAAAGTATGGGGGTAAAACCAAAAAGAAAAATGGGATTTCCAGATACAAACAATTGATTTATATTAATATTATAATTTAAATTACAAGCAGGTAAGATAATACTTGCGTTAAAAGCATGTAATAGAATATCTCAACTGGTTAACTTTGAGTAATGTTCAGTAAAAATACCTATTTTTGCTAGAAACTTACATCTATTCACTTATTTTTTGTTCTTCTCCCTAAATAAATCTAATGAAAACAATAAGAAAACCATCTAATTAAAAAATAAAGAATTTCAACCAATCATTAAAATAAGACAAGATCGGCTATATTTTTAGGAGTCCGGTTATTTTAAGCTACCTCTTATAAGTAGATTAAATATCACTCAGATCATTACTTTTTAAAAGAAATTTATGCCACGCTAAAAACTTATCAGGAGAAAACATGAATAGACTGATTTTTTAGTAGAATCTCCACACAAGAAAGCTCAGGATTCAGATGATAGCTGATCAAATAGACAGGCGAAATAACTGATCTATGCATCCTACCTTAAAGACTTTTGACAAATCCACTATAGGTAAAATAGGAAGCAAGTAATGTTAATAGACCAATGCCAATGAAAAAATTCTCAGATTGAGAAATCCCCAAGACTAGAAAAATCAAACTGCCAATAATCAATAAACTTCCGATCATTACCCAGAGCTTTTCCATACTATGTTTCCTTAAAATCATTATAAATATAATGTGATACAAGTCACATTTTACTAAATTTATTCTAATTTTTTAACACTTTGATCTGAATTTTTCATTTATTTTTTACAGGAAGGTCAGGTCAATATTTTTAAAATTCTCTCCATAAAAAAAACCTGCTATTTGGGGAAATAGCAGGCTATAAAGAACGCTCAAAAAGGTTAGATATCTTTTTGAGGCCTTAATAATAACAAACAAACAACACTTTTACAAATTTTTGTGATGCATTTATCATTTTATTTTAGAAAAACGAGGTGTGCCGCATAAATTGGTCGCTTATTTAATCTCATTTTAAAGGTTCAAGCGCGTTTATCCTAAAAAATGAGTGAGTCTAATACTATGTTTACTTTCGTGTGTACGGATCGATGACCTAAATTTAAACAACATAGGGCCATAAACTAAAAAGCCTATCATTGAAGATAGGCTTTCTCTCTGGAGTCAAAAGTCATGCAAAAATTAATTAGGTTTCCATGCTTGCTGAACCTTCGAGGCAATATTCGGATAATCTAAAACAAACTGAACATGGGATTTAACACCTGTTTTAAGCGCGTTTTGATCTACCACAAATTTTGGATTATGGTTCGGTGCTGCTGTTGACATATCCTGTTGCTCAGGAGTTGCTCCCAAGAAAACGAACAATGATGGCATCAATTTACCATAGTAAGCAAAATCTTCACTTGGGCTAAGGTTCTTTTCTAAAACATGAGCTTTACCTGACCCAGCCGCTTTCTGTAATGCAGGAGCAATCAACTCGGTTAAGGTCTTATCATTCATGGTTACTGGCGCATATGGGGAAATCTCCACTTGAGCTTTCACTTCATTCGCGTCAGCTGTGCTTTCAATCATGTGCGGCAAATGCTTCTGCATGCTATTGCGGATATCTTCATGATTTGAACGCAACGTACCAATCATTGATACTTTTTCTGGGATGATATTACCGCTGGTGCCAGCCTGAATCTGACCGATACTCACGACCCCCATGCCTTTACTTAGATCTGCACGGCGGCTGACCATGGTCTGCATATTGTTAATGATTTGTGCTGCGGCAACAATCGCATCACGACCATTCCATGGCATAGATCCGTGAACCTGCTGACCATTCAATGTAATACGAATGCTGTCTGCGCTGTTTAAAGCCGCACCACTCTTATAGTACAAATGGCCGCTCGGCATACCCGCCATTACATGTAGACCAAAAATGACTTCAGGTTTAGGATTTTTCAATGCACCGTCAGCAATCAGTTTACGTGAGCCAACCTGATCACCTTGTTTAAAGTTGTCAATATCCGCCCCACCTTCTTCAGCAGGCTGGAAGATGAAAACCACAGTACCGTTAATTTTGTCACGGTTTTTTGCGAGTACTTTTGCAGCGCTTAACAACATGGCAGTATGCGCATCATGTCCACAGGCATGCGCGACGGCTGTCTCTGAACCCTGATAAATAGCACGTACTTTACTGGCAAATGGCAAGCCACTTTTTTCTTCCATCGGCAAAGCATCCATGTCGGCACGCAAAGCCATCACTGGACCTGGTTTTGTGCCTTTGAGTATGCCAATCACACCTGTTTTGGCAAAACCAGTTTTCACTTCAATGCCATAACTTTGCAATTCTTGTTGAACGAGCTGTGAAGTTTTAAACTCCATGTTGCCCAGTTCAGGGTTTTGGTGAATTCGTTGATAAAGTTGGATCGTGTCTTTTTCCGTATTTTGCACGGCGTTATCCACCCAATCAGCCATAGCCAACGGGCTAGCAGCTACCATTGTCAACATCAATCCGATATGCTTTTTCATGATCATCCTTGTTCCAGCTTTTGCATCATACCTAAAACATATAATCGAGTAAAAAGGTCGACTTTGTAAAATACCATTTAAGTTGGAAAAAATACCTAAGTTAGAACTTTGAGCAAAAAGATACTCTACTTATTCGCTCAAGTATTTTTGTGATTTAAATCACACTATTGTTTTTTATAAAATTATTGATTGAAGTGAAACATTCACTTAATTCTTAACCTTCAAAAGAACGATTTGAATCTGATTGGCACAACCATAATAAGACTTTTGGCTAGGTTATTGATTTCTTCAGTTTTATCGAGCTTAAATCAGGCGTTTGGCTTTAGATGACGCTTGTGATCGTGTGTAAAACCATATAGATTCAATAGAAACAAACCATAAATTGAAAATGATTAAACTGAAAACAACAAGGAGTGTACGATGAAAAATCATCTTTTTTGTATCGGTGTGGAATTACGCAAAACCGGTCAATCCGCCGAAACAGCGGACAATCAAACTCCTGCCTCCACTTTCACCAACTTCAACGTGTACGTAGGTGCCAATGATTTGCATGAAGCATTGAGCCGAGTGCAACAACAGTTACAGCAAGATGGTTATGAAATTTTATTCATTCGTGGGGGTTGGGTAGTGGATGCGAACTGTAATGATGGCTTCTGCCCGACAGATGCAATGATGGGTGGTCAAGGTGGTGATTTATTGTTTAATGGACAGATTGCCTATGGCAAGCCACAGGAATGGTCGATTAACAGTGATTATGAATACTAATTTTTAATATGCCCTGAACAAAAAAAGAAAAAGTCTATATCAAATAGACTTTTTCTTTTTAAATCAAAAATTACTCTTCCAACAAACTTCTTAACATCCATGCTGTTTTTTCATGGATCTCGATACGTTGGGTAAGTACATCTGCGGTCGGTTGATCATTTGCCGCATCTACAATCGGAAACAGTCGACGTGCGGTACGAGCAGTGGCCTCTTGCGCATTCACTAGATGACGAATCATCTCGGGAGCTTTAGGTACACCTTCTACTTCTTTAATAGAAGCCAATTTTACAAATTCTTTATAGGTGCCCGGAGCTGGAAAACCTAAGGCACGGATACGCTCGGCAATAATATCCAGTGCATTCCACTGTTCCGTGTACTGATCCATAAACATATTATGCAGGCTATTAAATTGTGGACCGGTTACATTCCAGTGAAAGTTATGTGTCATCAAGTATAAGGTATAACTATCTGCCAAAAGCTGTGATAAACCTTGTACGATCTGCGCCCGATCTTCTTTAGAAATACCAATATCGATATCCGCTGGTTTTACTTTTTTGTTTGCCATGATTGTTATCCCTCTTATAAAGATGCAAAGAATATGAATAGTTTTAATATGGCATAAGTAGCAACTTATGCAACTGCTAAACAGATAGAAAATTTAAATGGACAGAATAGAGTTCCTCAATCATAGAAAATAACCTAAAAGAATTGAATGAATTTCTGATTAATCGAGATTCATCATGTCATATCAATTTGTTCGAAAAGCTCCAGTGTGACCATTCGTTGATAACGTACTATAAAAAACCTGTAGGCTCAGCTGCTTACAGGTTTGATGTTATAAAGTCATTTTTTATTTGAAGTAACTCAATTCTAGGCTAAAGGACATCACTCCAAGCTAAAATTCGAGTACTGGTTGCCAAACCACCGCCGTTTATATCACTCGAAGTACCAAAATAGGAACCATCATATGTAATGGTCATGTTACCACCACCTTTGAAACCGGTAGAATTATTGCCGAATTTATAATTTCCTGGATTAGCAGAATCTGGAATAATATCAGCAACATAAACTGCACCGCGGATATCTAAAGCTCCCCCGCCACTGACATCCATACTTCCGCCTAATACAATAATCGCCCCGGTAAACGTATTTCCACAACCAGAGCCAGCAATGTTACCGTTAACATCAAAATCCCCCTTGACGATGATAATTCCAGAGCAGGGTAACGAGCCTGAAAAATTACCGGTGTAGACTTTTACCTCTGAATTGCTTTCAATGCTGCTCACATACTGCATCACTTCATTAGGGTTACCCCACATGCCCAAGTCAGTAGCTGAAATACAAGGTGCAGTTGTGCAAGTTCCCCCGTAATGTGCTGCATCGGCACGGTTATTCGGAATTGCATTTTTCACCATCGTGGCAGAGGCTGAATCCAGTGTGGCAATCGCTAAACGGTCTCCCCCCTGAATTTTAAATTGATTACTGTTACCCGCTGTAAAATTGCTTACATTGCCCGCCAAGGTTAAAGGCGCAGGTAGTTGAGGAAGCTTGAGTCCACCGGGTGCCGCGATCCGAATTTTATAAATACTCTCACCCAAAATCACGGTACTAGTCCCATTCGTTTTAACCAGATTCCCGCTAATAAGCGCAATCACTTGTTTATTGGTTTCATCCCAGCAAGGATTGGTATTTGCAACTGCACAACCCACGATATTTGCTGTAGGGTTGATCCAGTAATAGCCATTGGAGCCAGAATTTACGGTTAGATTTCCCGTAGAACTATAGGGAATTACACTCTTCCATCCCGCCTTATCCGAGTTAGAAGTTGGCCAACCATTGTTAACAAACCGATTTTTTGCCCAATCATAAAAAACAGCAGCCCCATCTTCCGCAGCATTGGTGGTAATCGTTTTATTATTTAAATTTGCGGTCATTTTGTCCTGCATGACTGTACTGCGCATGGCATACAGCCCCATCATCGCTGCAACAGAGAGCAAAACTACAGTGAAAACCAATACAAAACCTTGTTGTTTTTTCATCGCTTGCCCTCTGCTTTAGTTGGTCGTCTCAAAAGTAATCGTGCTTTTGCTTTGAGTTTCATTGTTGTACTTTAAATAAATACTAAAAGTCTGATTGTTACCATTTGGAGCTGCAAAGGATGCGGGTGCTGAACTGGTAATATCCTGTAGAGGCTGATTACTGCTATTGAGGGTGCTGGAAAGTGACCAACCTGAAAAATTATATGTATTCTGTCGGAGACCTATTTCAATACCAGTATTTTTAACAATCTTCGTGGTTTGTCCACTTATATCGCTCCATGCCCACTCTTTCACCACTGTGTCATCTTTTTTATTCTCAACATACAGCAAAGCCAGAATCTGCTCTAAAGTTGGTGTCGTCACATTTCCACCTGTGGTCCCTGTGTTGTTCGTTGAACCATTTGATCCACCGTTAGAGCCTGTATTTCCACCTGACCCAGCAGTCGTACCTCCTGACCCCGTATTACCAGCTGAACTATTGTTGCTATTATTAACAGAATTATTACTTGGAGTTCCTCCACTGGATAAACTTCCAACCCCTGCTCTTTGATGCGATGTAGCAATAAAAGTTAAGGTGGGCTGTTGTGTGTTACCTTGTTGGATGAGACTGATTTGTGTCTGGATACTGGTAATATTACTCAGAATATTCTGCACACTGGCATTTACCGCTGAGCTACTATTAAAAAACGGACTATAAGTGACTGTACCTGTTTGTTGAATACCATAAGAGAACTGTAAGCTCCCGATATCCTTAGCCAAAACATAGCTTTTAGTTGCATCATTGTCCAAAATACAGACCAGCTGATGATTATTATCGAGTTTCAGTGTATTCGTGGTTGAATGGTCACTTTGTCCCAAACAGTCACGCTGGGATCGGTCAAAATTAATCACCAACTCACTATTCGTAGTTGGTGCCGAGAAAGAATCAGCTTGACGCACCAAACGCGTGATAGTTGCAGCAGCAAATCGAAGACCTTCTTGTGTTCGGTCTGCCACTTCCTTATCTAACATCATTTTCTGGTTAGTAAACAAAATACTCATTGCCCCACCGGTCACCACCAAACCAATCGTCATACCGACCATCAGTTCAACCAGGGTAACGCCTGCCTGAGCATGTTTGAAAGATGATATTTTTTTCATGGATCAAATCTCAGAAGGTTTTAAGATGCACATTTAGGCAAAGTAAACTGATAGCTAAAACTTTGCTGATTAGCGGTGGTATTGGTCGTATCTCTATACCAAGCTGCTTTCGCATTAGTCCATGTAATCACCACCTGAAAACGCTGACGAGTGGTATCAATTTCAGTGACTGTACCCTGCCAGCCGTTCATCATCTGATGCATAGCTTTCTGGTTAGTCGACAGACCATTTGTGGTGGTGGAATTCCAGTCATTTTGCCAACTACTGATCACAGTAGTTTTTTGCGTTGAGAGAGAACAAAGATTTGCCCACATCCGGTCGATCAGGTCATTCGCTTGTATATTGGCAATCGTTCGCTGAGTTGCGAGCTGGCTTTGCTGTACAGATTTAAGATGAAGAACTCCCAAACCTAATAAAGCCCCGGCTGTCAGAAACATGGCAATTAAAGCTTCAAGTAAAGTAAAGCCACGCTGTGAAACATTGATCTTCATGGGCAAGTACTCCCGAGTACTTTTTCTACACACCCTGAGACAGGCACACAGACAGAATATGTTTCTCGGTCAAGCATGGAGACCTGAATCTGATAACGATCATTTGCTGCACCCACGGTATTGAACACAATGCTCGCAGGTCCGGTAATATTTAACTGAGAGTTGTCAAAGCTGAGTGCAGCACGGACTTCTTCCGTTGATGCGCTCAAACTCGTACTTCGTGCAATTAGCCCTGTATTCCAGTTAGTTAGATTGGTCGTAACACATGTCGCACCATCTTGACTGGCACAAATTGTCGTGATTCGCCCCGTTTTAATCGCATCGCTACGCACCAACTGTAAAAAATGGGTAATTTCATTACTTGCTGATCGGATTTTGCTATTTTGCTGCCAGTTGTTCATTGACGGAACTGCGAGTGTTGCCACAATAGCTAGAATGGCAACAGTGACAATTAACTCAAACAGTGTAAATCCTGTAAGTGACTTGTTCATTTCCAGCACCCTGCGGTGGTTGGAGTTTTTTTGCCTTCCTCAGTTATGCTGAGGGTTCCACAACTGTCATTCTGCTTACTGGTCGGTGTAGCAGTAATGGTAAATTTCTGATTATTCGAGGTATCAACACTGAGCGTGTAATAGGAACTGACATTGCTCGGGGCAGTTAATGAAGTCGGAATCGTATTGCTGGCTGGATAATTAAAACTGGCGTTATATTGACTTTACAGATACTGAGCCAAATTTAACATTGCCGCTTGAGCATCAGTACGATGCCCTTTTGCTATATATTGACTGTAATTCGGCAACACGATGGCTGCCAGAATTGCGATGATGGCCACTACCACCATCATTTCAATCAACGTAAACCCCGCAGAAAAAGGAGAAGCTTTCCGCTTTTCATACAAACACATATCTAACCATTATCTTTTTGTTAATTTTGTTTGATTTATATCACAATTATGTACCAATTGTGACAATTTTTAATGACTAATAAGTTATAAGTGAGTGTAAAGGTTTGTATTTTTATGCAAATACTATCGATTGCTAACAATCTAAAGATGATAAATGACTAGACTTCTGGCAACATGCCAGCGGCAGCATTCTTAAAAGGAAGCCGGAGTTCATTGATAACGATTGATTACTTATTAAAAATTTTTAAAGCGGTGGATCTTCTAGAAATGAATCAACTGTTGATGCTGCTCGATAATCTTAAGCCAAGCTCGCGTCGCCGGACTCATCGGGCTTTGATTATACCAAGCCATATTCAAAGTCCAGTTTAAGTTAGGTTCAATCAGACGCGTCATATTAAAGCTTTTAGCGTCTAGTCGCTTGCAATAAACTTCCGGCAGTAAGGCAATGCCCATACCGGCCTCCACCATTTTGGCAATAAAATCCCACTGACTACTTTTGCATAAGACTTTGGGTTCAAAACCCACTTGCTGTGCAGCCTGTAAAATCATTTGATTTAAGGTAAAGGTATCGGCATACAGCAAAAAAGATTCATGTTCGAGCTCCCTTAATCCAACTGCCTCACGATGCTGTAAATACGACTGCTGATGAGACAGCACACACAAGGGTGAATCGAGAATCTGAATACCTGAAAATTTTGAATCTAATTGTCCCAGCAAAATCCCGACATCAATCTGCCGATTGAGTAATGCTTCTTCAATGCCATTCGCACCCACTTCAAGAAAGCTCAGCTCAATTTCCGGATACTGCCGATGAAATAACGCAATCAGTGAACTCAAGAGAACAGAACCTAGAGGCGGCAAACCCAATGCCAGTTTCCCTTTTTGCACCTGACGGATTTCGTCTAAGGTAATATAAATTTTCTTTTCATTTTCCAGCATGGCTAAAGCATGTTGATAAATCTGCTGACCACTATAGGTTAGACCGACCTCGCGCTTACGACCGGCTTGACCTTTGTTGAACAGTGCAGTGCCCAACTCTTCTTCTAACTGGCGAATTGCTTTGCTCACCGTAGGTTGAGTTAAGCATAACTGTTCTGCTGCCAGGCTAAAGCTTTGACAACGGACAATCTCTACGAAGATTTTCAGGCTTTTTAAATCCACAAAAACATTCCAATTCAGCATAATCATTTTATGATTATTCATAATTTAACATAAATATTTTTCTAAAATTAAAATAACATTCTAGATCATCAGGTTATTTCTGTGCCGATCTCCTCTCAGTCAACACAGCATTTCAAACACTTCGGGCAGCTCAGCTTATTGTTTCTGTTCTGGGCATTTGGGCTTCTGTTACAGCGAACTTTTAATCTGCCAATTTCAGCAGGCGTACTGGGACTCTTTTCCATGCTCACCCTGCTCTTAACTGGCCTCTTGCCTTTACACTGGATTAAGGCCGGTTCCGATCTGATCCTGAGTGAATTGGTACTGTTTTTTGTTCCCTGTGTGGTTGGACTGATCAATTATCAACAACTCTTTATTCAGCAAGGTTGGCAGTTGATTCTCGCGGTCTTGCTGGGAAGCTTATGCGTGCTGATTGTTACGGCTTACACTGTATTTATCGGCTTTAAAATGGAGGCTTGGATCAAAGCTAAAATCGCTCGCCCTGAATCCCGTTTGCTAGGAGAGCAATAAAATGAATCTACTCGCCCTCGGCTTTTTAATCGCCACACTATTCGGCTATATCCTCAACAAAAAACTTTATCGCAAATATCCCTATCTGTTGTTCTCCCCAGCTATCTTGTTGCCCGTATTGCTCATGCTGGCAATATCCGCTCTGCAGAGTTCTTATAGCACTTATATGCATTACAATCAGTGGATCGTCTGGCTACTCGGGCCTGCTACTGTCGCGTTTGCTATTCCAATTTATGAATATCGTGACGTGATCCGGCAACATGTACTTTCCATCGGTTTAGGGATCATTTTAGGAATGACTGCAGGTGTGGTCAGCGCATTTTACCTGGCCAACCTGTTTGATTTTGATCAGATCACGCGTTACAGCTTAATGTCTCGCTCTATTTCTACACCTTTTGCCATGGAGCTAACTCAGGATCTCGGAGGATCTGTTGAACTAGTCATCCTGTTTACCATGATGACCGGCATTTTGGGTGTCGCCTGTGCTGATCTGGTCTTGATTGCATTAAGATTAAATTCCCGTTTTGCTCAGGGTGCCGCTCTAGGCAATGCCGCTCACGGTTTTGGTACCAGCAAAGCCTTTTTGCGCCATCGAGATGAAGGCGTAATTGCCTGCTTAAGCATGGTTCTATCGGGTATTTTTATGGTGCTCTTTGGTCCATTACTCGTACATGGCATCATTAGTCTATTAAGCTGAACAGCATCACAGATAAAATGAGCAGATGACCAGACTACTTAAACTGACTGCTTCAACCATTTCAATGCTGGCACCAATCGTGTCGCCCGTGATTCCACCAATTCTCTGGATAAATTTTCGTTGCAAATACCACAGCACTGCAGATGCAAATACCATGGCCAAGGCAGCCTTTATCCCCCCCAATAAACATATCAGCAGAGCAATGAATAGCATTCCCCATGCTAAAGGACGTGGCAAGTATTGGGCCATCTGCGTCCCCAAACCCTTACTGCGCAGATAGGTCGCGGTTAGGAATAAATACAGTGGCGCTAAACGTCCCAATACAGGAAACATCAGCAGATAGATGTGTAGATTTTCGTCTATCAGGACATACAGACAGCTCCACTTCAGCAAACAAAGCACAATCAAGCTGAGCACGCCAATAGGTCCACAGCTTGGATCTTTCATGATGCTTAACGTTCTGTCTTTATCACCAAAACCGCCCACCCAAGCATCCGCTGTATCGGCCAGACCATCGAGATGTAAACCTCCGGTTAGCCAGATCCACAGAATCAGACAAATTGTTGCCAGTAGAACCGCCGGCAGGGCCTGAAACAGCAACACGACCGCATATAAAATACCGCCAATCAGTAAACCAATTATTGGATAAAACAACAATGCACGCGCATTTTGCAATGGACTAGGCACAGATTTTAATTGCACGGGGAAAATCGTAAGAAACTGCAGAGCTATCCAGAAAGCACTCATATTTAGTCACCTTAGGCCATCATCAGTTCACCTTGGGCAGAAATCTGAAATGCATGTAGCTCAGCCAAAGCAGCCTCTTGGCTCAATAGCTGATTTAAATCCTGTTGCAGGGCCAAACATTTCAGCAACTTAATAACGCCCCCATGACTGATGACTAAAGCATGTGACCAGTGGTGCTGTAACAGTACCGTCTGAAACTCGGTTATTGCATTCATCACCCGCTGCTGAAAATCGCCCAGCGGTTCGGCATTAGGCGGAGTAAAACGTGTGGGAAATTGCCAAAAATTGGCGAGTAGTTCTGGTGAATGAGCATAAATATCTGCCGTGGCCTGGGCTTCCCAATCACCAAAAAACATTTCCTGTAAACCGGGCTGATAAATCAACGGCAACTGTAACTGAGCTGCCAAAGTTTCAGCAAACTGGGCGCAACGTTGCAAGGGCGAACTCACAATCACTTGCCATTGCACGGGGGATTGTATCGCACGATTTATCGTGGATTGCATCTGGCTCCATCCTAACGCAGTCAAAGCATCATCGGTTTGTCCACGCAAGGTGTGACTTAAATCGCTCTCGCCATGCCGCAAAATATCAAAGTGCAACACATTAAACCTGCTGGCCAATCACAGCGGCTTCTGCGAAAGTGGCCATATTATTGTGGAGTGAACAGGCTAAACGGATTAAACCGAGCGCAGCTCCAGCACCACTACCTTCTCCTAGGCGAAGATTCAGTTTTAATAACGGCTCTGCTTGCAATTCGGTTAAAATCCGCACATGACCATATTCAGCCGACTGATGACCAAACAGCATCCAGTCACGCACAGCTGGGTTTAACCGAACAGCGCAGAGTGCCGCAACAGAACTGATAAAACCGTCCACTACGATCGGCAAGCCGACCTGTGCACAGCGAATATAAGCGCCGGTCATTGCTGCAATTTCGAGACCACCTACGGCACAAAGGGCACGAAAGGCATCTTCTTGGACAAAATCTCGATGCCGTTGTACCGCCTGATCGATGACCTTCTTCTTGTGCTGTAATCTTTCTTGCTGAATCCCCGTACCCACTCCAGTTAAATCTTCTGCTGGCTCATTAAGTAATAAACACGCCAAAGCTGAGGCCGAGCAAGTATTCCCGATTCCCATTTCTCCGGCGACAAAAATTGAAGCATTTGAGGATAAAGCCTTTTCTACACTCTGCGCACCTAACTGCATGGCCTCTTGACACTGTTCGGCTGTCATTGCCATTTCATGGATAAAATTTGTGGTGCCTGGTGCAATACAATAACGCTCTACTCCTTGATAATCATAAGGTTCTCCCACCGAACCACAATCAATCACCTGCAAGGTTGCATTGTATTCTTTGGCAATTACGCTAATACAGGCACCACCTGTGGCAAAGTTTTGCAGCATTTGTCGGGTAACCGCTTGAGGATAAGCCGAGATATTTTCCTCCATCACCCCATGATCTCCAGCAAAAATAGTAATCCAAGGCTGGTCAATATTCGGTTTTTCACTTTGCTGTAGACTGGCCAGAGTAATCGCAAGAGTTTCTAGCTCACTCAAGGCCCCGGTAGGTTTGGTTAACTGCAACTGGCGTTGTTCAGCACGCAAGCGAAATTCATGATTGGGCTGCTGACATTGGGCTAACCACCATTGCATAACATTTCTCCTTTTAAGACCATTGGTAACCCGGCAACACAGAAAATTACACGGTCTGCAAGTTGGGCCAATCGCTGATGCAAACGACCACTTTCATCGACAAAACGCCGACTAATTTCACCTAGTGGCACTACCCCTAAACCAGTTTCATTACTCACTAAGATCACTTGCGAGCGCAAATTTGGTAGTACCGTCAGTAATTTTTCACACTCTTGTAGCTGTAAATGATCATCTTCGACACAGAGCAAATTGGTCATCCATAAGGTCAAACAGTCAATCAAAATAACTTGATGCTCACGATCAAGCTCTTGCAAGCGTTCCGCCAAATATAAACACTCTTCGACCAGTGTCCAGGAGGCAGGACGTCGCTGCTGATGATGGTAAATGCGATCTTGCATTTCCTGATCGAGGGCTTGTGCCGTCGCCAAATAAATCACAGGTAAGCTACTGGACTGAGCAATCTGTTCAGCCAGTCTGCTTTTGCCGGAGCGTGCTCCGCCCAAAATCAATTGCAACATTTTTCACCTAGTAAGAACTGTGTATGAGGGTATAAATGCCCTTGCAATTTTTGAGCTTGATAATAACCAAAAGTCAGTTGTTCAACTGAAAACTCAAAAGTCTGCTGCTCAATTTTTTCAAAACGCTGAATAATCTGATCTGCCGACCAAGCCTGATTATATAGACCCAAGGTAATATGAGGACAATAATCTACAGGTGCAATCTCCACTGTATGCTGTCCCAATAAATTCCGTAAATGTTGTAAGGTTCCGCTAGCATCATGAACTTCTAGAAATAAAGCCGTTTCAAAACTATTCAGCTTACCTGTTTTTAAATGAAACTGTAATGGATACTGCTGTTTCAAGGTGCGTACATGCTGAATTAATCGTGCCTCTAAAAAATCATCGTCCCATACCGGCATCGTATCTGTCAAAAAACCACAAATAAAAAGGCTGATATGAAATTGGCGCGTATTCGGAGTAAATAATACATCGGTAAATTCCTGACGCAGTTGTGCTAAATACAACAAAAGCTCTGGTTGAGTAATTTCAATATACCAGAGCCCATACCACTCACGACCACGATGCCATTCAGGATAATCACGTGCTACTGTAGGTGTAACCGTCATCGAAGGGTTTAAAAACACAGCTAAAACTAACTCTGAACGATGCAAGTCATTAAAGCATGGTTAAAAACAGCACACATTTAAAAATTTTCAGCTTGTCACATTTTTTGTCTAAAGAACAGACAGATAAAGATAGAGCTTTGTTAAATTTAAGGAATCATAAATTTTATAAGTTTCCAAAAAATAACTCTTTTATCTACAAAAGCACTATTCACACTCCCCCAAAAAACATTAAGCTTAAAAGATCAAATAACAACAAGAGCAACAAAAGTATGGCCATTTCATTGGGTTATAAAAATCGATCAGGTGATTTCATTAATCTTGAAGCAGAGATTGTTCACCCTGAACATCTACTCGAAACCTGGATCATTCTCAGTAATGCCTTTATGGAAGAAGGTGAAGAACAGTTAAGTATTGAAAAAATAGATTTCAAACAATGCCTTGAAGATATTTTTAATACCCGCCTAACTGGGTTAAATGTAGGCCTAACACGTAGTTATTATTTTGATGCCGAGCATCGAGCTCATGAAATTCACTTTTCTTATCAACGCCTCCTTGCTAATCCGGAACATATTTGCATCGAAGAATTTAAATATGAACCTTTAACTGAAGAAGATAAACGAGGGCACTATCTCTATAAGAAATACACGTCTACTCAGCAGAAATAATGAAAATAAAAACCCACCATTAAAATGGTGGGTATCGCTAAGTTAATTTTTTAGTTTTATTAATTTTTTCATAATTTTTCTTATTGGAATTTATTCTAGAAAAAATATATGACAAATCTATGAATATACAGTTAAAGTTAAATGAAATATCATCGGGTTAAGCAAGCATACCATTCATAAAATAATTCTCTAATCTTCACTTCATCCCAATCCTTACAAACGTAATAAGGTTCGCACTTTCCTGTCACTGGATTGGTCAACCATTGAAAATAATAGCGTTCAAGCAAGGTTATAGAATAACTCGAAGGAAGCAAAATATCATCTGTATAACAACCATGAAAAATTCCACCGATAAATGAAATTGGATGAGAAATCACATTTTCCATTATAAAACCCTGACCAATTAATACTTATAGTTTTTTAGCAGACAATAATTACAAATTAATGTAGATATAAGTTTGATGTATCCTTTCCATACAAATGCGTGATAGATTTTGAGGGATTTTATTAACTTTTAATTTTTAAATTAAATATTAGCCTCAATTAAAATACCCTTGAATAAATCTTGGAATTTAATTTTATAAAATTCAAAAATCAAAGAATTTATTCAGTGTTAGTATACACTTCCCTATTTAAACCCATTTCCCCTCACGTTCTAGTTGTAATGATAATCAGGAGGTTAGGTGAGGGTAAAATCTTTTCCATTTTTCACCCGGCAAAGAAAAAACCCCCTCAGGTTTTTCTGAGGGGGTTTTTAGGAATAATGAGCTGGCGATGACTTACTCTCACATGGGTAACCCCACACTACCATCAG
>NZ_JAQIHG010000038.1:0-16412 GCF_035916735.1 Acinetobacter minutum | reverse complement strand
TCAGGGGTATATTTTGGTTTTGTCATCGGGACATTCTCTCAAGAAAGTTGGTCTCCGACAAACCCGGTACGGTTCACTTAAAATACTAGCACCTTATCTGTCCACGCAGTCCATTCTGCTAATTCATTGAGGGTGCTGCGGTGTGCGTCCTGTATCAGTTCAACATCCTGAATACCCCGTGCATCCATACAGGTGCCACATACACCAAGTATGCCTTTATGGCCATGACTGGTACGACTTAACATGACTTCCAGATTATAGAATCCTGCTGGAACTTTCTGGGCTTTTTTTGCAGCAGTGGCTGCATCTCCCATCAAAAATAGACGAACCTGATTATTCTCATTTTTACTTAATGCACCTGTCAGACGCAGACCATTGTAGGTTCGTTCATCGCCATACGCTGCGCCGTTAAAAATAAATAAGTATTTCATTTTTTATTTCTTCCTGTTGGAGTTGTTGAGATTCCAAATACTCATTGACTATATTGCACCGATCCTAAGTTGTCTGTGACTTAGTCCAGATTTGGGTGAGTCTCCTCTCCCCAGAGCATCACCAGGGCTCCGGACAGGAACATCGCAATGGCAACAAACCAAAAGCCTGCCGTGACTGCACCGGTAAAATGTGCCACCAGCCCAAAACCCAGCGCACCGACACCATAGCCTAGGTCACGCCAGAAGCGATAAATGCCAATTGCTGAACCTCGCCAGTTAGGATGGGAAATATCCGCCACGGCGGCCCCTAGATTCGGATAGAGCAGGGCCATACCAAAACCGGTGATTCCGGCACTTAATGACCACCACAGCATTCCCTCATGGATCAACATCATTGCGACGCCCAGACCACAAATCCACATGCCCCAGACAATCGGTTTCATCCGGCCGATATGATCAGACAGTTTTCCGGTCAGTAATTGTGTACCCCCCCAGACAAAGCCATATGTACCGACAATCCAGCCAATGGCATCCAGGCCCAGCCCACGCTGATAGAGAAACACCGGATAAAACACCCAGATCAGGGCATCGACGAATTTTTCGATCATCCCGGCCTGACAGAAAGCTGCCATACGTTTATCTCCCCAACTCATCAGGCGAAACATTTGTGCTGTGGTTGGATGAGTGGGAAAATTTTGCGGCAATTTGGACAGTTGTAAATGCTGGGGCTTAGTCAGGCTCTGATGTGCTTCTGCCTTGGCCCATTCCTGCGTTTCCCGAACAGCAAAGATAGCTAGGATGAGTGCCAACGTGATGACCACTGAACCAAAGATCAGCAAACCCAAACGCGGTCCCCAAGTCAACGCCATGTAACCGGTCAGAATGCCTGCCAAAGCCACCCCGACATATCCGGCAAATTCATTCAACCCCATGGTCAGACCACGCTCATCGGCACGAGTGATGTCTATTTTCGAGGTTTGTGTCATCGACCAGCATAGACCCTGATTGACACCGAGTAAAATAGTGGCCGCGACAATCCAGCCCCAGGAAGAAGCATACAGAATCATAAAGGGAATCGGAATGGCTGCCAGCCAACCCCAAATCAGGACCTTTCTACGTCCGACCCGCTCAGACCAGCGTCCGGCCACAAAATTCAGCGTGCCTTTTACAAAACCGAATGCGACCACAAATGCGGTCAGCATCATGAATGATCCTTTGGCCACACCAAATTCATCTTCAGCCAAAGCAGGAACCACGGTCCGGAACATGCCAATCGTCAGGCCGACCAGAAACACCTGTAACAGCTGATGGCCGACCTGAAGCAGATTTTCACGAATCCCGTAGCGATATTGCGGCCCAGTGTGATTGAATTGCGACATCGGTCTGTACTCCTGAGCTGTAAACTTTATGGGAATAGTCGTGAATTTTGACTGCTTGTCGAGGTGAAATTTCAGATTATTAACTGTTATAATATAAAACATTCTAAATATCTTTGGAATGTTGTTTTTGGCTGTTGGCTTATGTCAAGATAGAAAATCAGAGAAATTGTGTAAAAGGATGATGCAACTATGATGGCTGATGCTCGGGAAATTAAACCGGAACTCTATGCTCAATTAGCTCGGATTGCCAAAGTCCTTGGCAATCCAAAGCGATTAGAATTACTGGACTTGTTGTTACAAGCCAGCAAACCCGTTGAGCTGCTGGCGCAGGAAGCGAATATCAGTGTGAAACTGACCAGCGCACATTTGAAAGAGTTACGTCTGGCTCGTTTAGTCAACGCGGAACGCCGAGGTAAACAGATGATATATCGGCTCGCGAGCGCGGGCATTCCCCAGTTTCTAAATGCCATGCGTAATTTTGCACAAGATCGTTTGTTTGAACTACAGGATGCTTTACAGCATCTTAGTCAACTCGAGGGGGAGCAGTATCGTGAAGACCGCGACACTCTATTGGAAAAGGCCAAAGCAGGGGAAATGATCATTTTGGATGTGCGTCCGGAAAATGAATTTGCGCATGCTCATCTACCTTTTGCAAAGTCTATTCCACTCAATGAGCTGAGAAAACGTTTACATGAGTTACCCGCAGAGATTCCGATTACCGTCTACTGCCGTGGACCGTATTGCATTATGACCGCAGATGCGCTTCAGGTACTGAAGCAGCGAGGTTATGCTGCAACAGCACTGAAAACCAATGTTGCTGAGTGGACATAATGCAATAGTCTATGATTTGAAATATTTAATTAAGTAAATCAATTAGATAGTATCACTTACGTAAGTTGTCAGCAGATTTGTAGAAACTATGTTCCAAGAAAGTCTAAAGACAATTGTTTCATATCATTTTTGGGTTGTTTATTTAAGTAATAAACATAAAAACCAAATCTAAAAGTAACAAAAAGATATTGACTACTTGAAAAACATTAAAAATATATCGGTTTTCTGTTTTTTTATTTTATGTCTTTTTGTTATTGCTTTATTATAACCTTATGATTAGTTTGTGTTTTATGTAATGTAATAAAATGTTTTTATATTGGATTTTTCATATTTTTTCTGTCTACCAAGCAAAATGATATTTTTTAACCATATGTTTTAAAAGGATTAAGAAATAAAAAAACATATATTGTAATAATGTATTTTAATTTATTACATTATATTTAAAACAAATGGATACAAATGATTTCTTTTCTTATCAATGGTTAATAATGCCATTATGCAGTTCAAAAAAACATCTTAATTTATTAGAAGAATAGTTGATAATTTGTGATTTATTTCACATTTATTGAGTCTTTATAAGAATTTTACGAAAAAAGTTTTAAACAATTCCTATTTTAAGTCATAGGAATATCTATTCACCTCAAATTTAATTAAGAGGTTTTTTATATGAATAAAATTTACCGCTGTGTATATAACGAATCATTAGGAGCATGGGTGGCAGTGAGTGAGCTGGCACATGCGCGAGGTAAAAGCAGTCGGGGTCGTTTAGCGAAAACCATTTTGGCTACAGGTGTGGCATTTGCTGGAGCTGTGGCTACTTCTTCTGCCTTTGCAGTGGATGAAACTTTAACCGAACCAGCATATTCTCAAATTATTGTTGATGGCAACAACTCAGTCACAACAACAGCATCGCCCGTCATGGTAGGCCCTGTTAGTAGTGACACTCCTCAGTATATTTCTCCAGATTCAACCATTACTTCATCGAACTCAACAATTATAGTCGCGAATGGAGCACAGTTTAATTATTCATCTTTGGAGGCGACGAATGATTACTCGAAGACAGCCTTTGAATTGCTGGGAGATGGAAGCGGGACATTAACACAGGCCCAGCAAGATTATTTGGACAAGAATGCCACTGATATGGCCAAGACGACCAAAGGGCAACATGGTGAGCTGGAGTTGGCAGCTGTTCCTGCTGGTGTGGTTCAGGTTGTTGATCATGGTACTTTTGGTGTGGTTGGTCAGCTTGCAGCCGATGGTAATACGCTCATTAATCTAGCGGATGGCAGTACTTTGGAAGCTACAGGAACTGCACATGGTATTTATGCTGCCAATCAAACAGGTGATGTTACCGTGACGATTGCTGGCGATATTAATACGCCTGATCGTGATTTTGGTGCGACTTATACCGGTTATGTGAATGGAGATATCAATCAACCTATGCCTATCGCTGTGGTGACGGCTGGCGGTGGTCATGGTGTGTATGTTGATACCATATCAGCAACAGGCATTTATCCTGAAATCCCACAAGCCATTTCAATTACACAGCAGGCTACAAGTGCCATTCATGCGGGTGGTGCGGGCATTAAAGGCGTGGCGGGTGGTTTAGGTACCGTCAGCATTACTCAGAATGCTGGTGCTGTGATTAGTGCAGGTGATGGTGGTATTGCTGCGGAAGGTGAAGCGGGTGATGTTACTGTTGCAATGGCCGGTACGATCAATTCGGGCGGTAATGGTATTCATGCCCATGCTGGTGCAGGCGATGTCACGGTTACTTTGGATTCAACAGCACAGATCATTGCCGGTGAGAGTGGTATTCATGCACATACCAGCAATTATAAAGGTGAAGACGGACTAGCTTCAGGAAATTACAGTGTTGTAACGGTAAATACCGCTGACGGTAGTTCAATTCAAGCTGCCGAGTCAGGTATTCATGCCCATTCGGGTGGTGGTGATGTCATCGTTGACAATGCTGCTGATATTGTGGCAGCAATCGTATCTACAGATGGCGGTATTGAATATGCGGACAGTTCTACAGCCATGGCAGATATTAGTAATGGCGGTCGGGCTATCCATGCTCACTCAGGTGGTGGCACGGTTACTGTGAATTCTTCTGGGGATTTATTGGCTTACGAAGATGGTATTTATGCTCACTCAGGTGGTCATAATGCTGATGGCAGTGAATTCGTCAGCGCGAATAAAGTTGTAGTGAATACGTCTGGAAATATTACCAGTGCGATGGGTAATGGTATTCGTGTGAATACGGCAGGTGATGCTGAAATTACCAACAGTGCAAATATTACAGCGGCCTTTAAAGGTTATGTTCCTATAGAGGGAGCTACTACAGTTAATTATGATACAGGTGAAGGACTGGAACTGGCCGATGCTTATGCCATTCTTGGTGGCGCTGGTAATGAAACCGTTTACCAAAATGGCGGTACGCTCATCGGTGGTATCAATCTAAAAGCGGGCGATGATACCCTGATTGCTAACGGTGGCAAGATGGTTGGCGATATCTGGATGGAAGCAGGCGCAGATACCTTGAGCCTGAAAGCTGGCACTGATGTGAGCGAGCTAAGTTATCTGGATGGTGGTGCTGATTCCGATACCCTGAATATCGGTGTCAATTTAACAGGTTCTTCTGCTGCTGAACCTGCTGAAGCGACTTATCCTAATTTCCCTGTATTGCCAGGTGAAGCAGGAAATACTGCATTGGTGGGATGGGAAACCATCAATGTACAGGATGGGGCCACCTTTAGTTTAAGTGGTGACTTGAATCTGTCTGGTGATTCTGAGCCAGCTCCAACACTGATGATGCCGGCACCAACAACGCCAGGAACATTGACAATCGAAGATGGCAGTACTTTGGTTTTGGCTGAAAGTACGCAAAGTGCCATTATTACTGCAAATGTCAATAATTTTGGCACGATTGATTTACACCAGGGTGATGCTGCTGCGGTTAATACCTTAACTGTGAATGGTAATTATGCTGCGCACTCTGACTTGATTGTAGATGTCAATCTGGCAACAGGTCAGTCTGATCAACTCATTATTAATGGTACTGCAACAGGTACAACCCATGTGACTGCAATTAATGGATTGGGGGATGTGATTGCAACCGATAATATTTCGGGTCAACTACCAACAGTACTTGTGCTAGATCCATCTGGTGGGGGAACGTTTGTAGGTAGCGGTGCAACATCAAATGCGGGTGAAGGGCAATTGATTTTAACGTCTGCAGCAGGTGCACCACAAACTTATGAATGGACGTTGAATACCCTAGATACAAATACGCCGATCTATAAACCAGAAGTATCTGGTTATACCCAAATGCCATATGCCAACTTAATGTTGGGTTATGAAATGCTCGGTACTTTGCATGACCGAGTGGGTGAACAGCAAACCTGGGCATGGGATAAGTGTGGCACTTGCCAAGAAACTCAGAATAATCAGGTTTGGGCACGTATTCGTGGCAACAATACCGAGTTGACTGGTGAAAAGCGTCTAGATATGGAAGCGGATCAATTTGTCGCACAGGTTGGTTATGACTTTGATGTTCGCTATAACCCAGATACTGGCTCACGCCGTCATACGGGTGCCATGATGAGCTATGGCCGTAGTAGCATAGACTTCTTTGACCGTTACCGTGCAGAAAATGGCCTTTTGGCAGCGGATAAATACACGGGTAAAGGCACAACGGATGCAGCTAGCCTAGGCTTATATTCGACTTACTATGATAAAAATGGTAGCTATCTTGATTTAGTGGGGCACGTATCTTATTTGCAAAACGAATATGAAGCTCGTAATGGCGTTAATGTAGATCAGGATGGTTGGGGCGCTGGCATTTCTGCTGAAGTTGGCCGTCCATACAAGTTAGGCAATAGTCACTGGTTGATCGAGCCACAAGCTCAATTGTCTTATCAATATATCAGCCTTGAAGACTTTAATGATGGTCGTGCCCATGTCGATCAGGATGACCAGCATGGCCTACGTGGTCGAGTAGGTGCGCGTCTTGCGTACAACGCTCCAACAGCAGATTACCGTACCAAAACGTTCTATGCGGTAGCGAATGTGCTCAGTGATTTTGTTGAACCTTCAGATGTGAAGGTTGGCCGTGATGTATTGAACGAAGACTATAGCCGTACTTGGGGTGAAGTGGGGCTTGGCTTACAACTTCCAATTGCCAAGTCTGCTTATGTGTATGCTGATGCCCGTTATCAGCAAGAGCTGACTGATGAAGATCGTAACGGTTATACCGGAACGATTGGTCTAAAACACAGCTGGTAATACCTGAAGCCTATTTCTTCTCAGATCTTAGGGTCTGAGGAGAAACATTTAAGCATGAATTAGAAGGAAATGATGATGAAACAAAAACTTAAAATGACATGTTTGGCTTCAGCTTTAGTGACTTTAACAGCCTGTGCCAACCTACAAAATGTCGATAATAAATGGTGTCCACCACCAGAACCGACTCCTATTGCACCAGTGGTGGTTCCACCTGCACCTGCTCAAATGGAACGCATTGAAATTTCAGCGGATGCATTGTTTAAATTTGATCGTTCCGGTGTTGAAGATTTACTTCCTGACGGTCGCCGTCAGCTAGATGATCTAGCGAGCCGCATCAGTAATGGATATGTGAACATTGAACAGATCCGCATCACCGGTCATACAGATCGTATCGGCTCAGAAAGTTATAATCAACGTTTAGGCTTGGCACGTGCAACAACAGTGCGAGACTATTTGATGAGCCGTGGAGTGAATGCTTCGATGGAAATTGCGAGCGCGGGTGAAAGTCAGCCGAAGACAACAGACTGTGTGGGAACGAAGAAAACACCTGCACTCATTGCGTGCTTACAACCGGACCGTCGAGTTGAAGTGGATGTGACGGGTATTAAGAGAACAAACTAAAATCTAATAAAATTTTCGATATTTCAAAAATGGCCTCACGATGAGGCCATTTGAATGCACTAGATTAGTGTTTTACACCACCCGTACCAAAGGCTTCACTGTGAATATTTTCGGCAGGGATACCACGGGCAACGAGTGCTTTATGTTGCTCAGCCATAAATGGCATTGGGCCACAAAGATAGTAATCGGCATTTACTGGAAGTAATGCGCGATCCATATTCATTAAATCTAAACGGCCAGCCGCGTCATAATCTTCCCCTAAAATATCATCTGAATGTGGGAATTCATAAACCGTAAACGTATTTAAACGTGGATATTTTGCTTTCAACGCCTGAATATCTTTTTTCATGGCATGAACTTGCTTGTTACGGCAGGCGTGGATAAAAGTAACAGGCTGTGGCATGTATAACGTAACTAACTGATTCAGCATTGCAATCATTGGGGTTAAGCCGACACCACCACTGATAAATACATTACGCTTATTTGGGTCAAGCAGATAGAAATTACCTGTTGGAGCAGAAACTTCAATTTCTGAACCTTCTGGCAAACCGTGTAAAGTATTGGATACCCACCCAGCAGCCAAATCTCCTTTTTCAGGCTCACGTTTTACAGAGATACGTAGATAATCAGCTTGTGGATTCGTGGATAACGTGTACTGGCGTGGCTGTTTTAAACCTAATTCTTCAACAAATACACGAACTGAAATATATTGACCTGCTTCATAGGTTGGTAAGGCACCACCATCTGAAGGTTGCAGATAAAAAGAGGTGATTTCATCACTTTCCACCACTTTTTTTGCAATTTTGAACTTGCGCCAGCCTAACCAACTGCCTTTAGCTTGCTGATGTTGGTCATAAATGGCCTTTTCAGTACTGATAAATAGATCAGCCAATTGACCATAAGCGGCAGCCCAAGCAGCAATCAATGGGTCTTCCATCGAAATGTTAAGCACTTCGCTAATCGAGTGTAATAAGTTTTCACCTACAATGCTGTAATCAGGTGATTGAATATTCAAGCTGACGTGTTTATGGGCGATGAGTTCAACCACAGGCAATAATACAGATGGATCTTCAATATTTTCAGCATAAGCCAATACCGCGCCTGCCAAGGCTTGTGCCTGAGCTCCGCTACGTTGGTGTCCCATGTTAAATGTTTCTTTTAGATCAGGATTGTTACCTAACATGCGATTATAGAAATAGCCGGTTAGAGCTACACCATTTTCACGAAGTACAGGTACAGTGGCTTTTACTAACTCAATTTGCTGCGGAGTCATCGTTGATCTCACATGGCGGTTACTTATAAGATGTATTTAAAATACATCTTATAAAAATGATTGGCAATCACATTTTATAAAGTTCCCAATTTCTCATGAGAATGTTGAGTTAATTTGTACGTTCTAGTAGGTATAGATTTAATTATTTTGCTATCAGGGGTGGTATGTTTTTACTCATGATGGATTCATATAAGAACAGGATGTTACTGGTGGTAGAGTAAACCCACCTAGCATGTATCAAAGGAAAAGCCCGAGAAAAATCGGGCTTTATTCTTTGTGGAATAGAATTTAACCAATACCTAGAAAATGATCGTAAATGCATCCCGAATAATTTCGTATTTCTCCCAGTGTTGTAAGTTCTCGTCTATAAAAAAGCATAAGGGATAGTTGTCTGGGACGGTGGCAGTCCTAAAAATTGGTATACACCTCGAGTACAGCTACTCATTTAAAATTAATAAGGGTGAATACATTGATATTTTTTAACTTTAAGATGAACTAAATTCATTTTATGTGGGAAATGAAACTTCTCATAAATTTTATAACCTTCCTATCTAGCACTTCAGACTAGCGATTTTAAGTATTCAGGCTTATGCTTGAAGTAAGTTTTAACTCTTTGCTTTATAAAATATATTTTAATTAAAAGCAGAATTATAAAAATATCAATCAACCAAGACGTCATTATTTAAATTGTCCTTTCCCTAATAAATAATGAATTAAATTCAATTTTAGATTATTTTAAATCATTTTTATTCATCTCATTATTTGAGTATAAATTGCCTCATTCAGAAATTTAATTGATCTCAAAAATTAGGGTGGCGATCACTATGAATAAAGAGTTTGTCTGTTCAATTAAGCGTATTCGTTTCGATGAAAACTATCTTCCAGCAGATAGCACACGTCTTACCACGAACTTTGCCAATTTAGCACGAGGCGAAAGCCGTAAACAGAATCTGCGTAACACTTTACGCATGATCAATAACCGTTTTAATGCTTTGGCATATTGGGATAATCCAAAAGCAGATCGTTATTCGGTTGAAGTGGATATCATTTCTGTGGATCTTGATGTTGAAGGTAAGGGTAAAACTTTCCCTGCGATTGAAATGCTGAAAACTACCATTGTGGATCATAAAAGCAATCAGCGTATTGATGGCATGATCGGCAATAGCTTCTCGTCTTATGTACGTGATTATGACTTTAGCGTAGTACTACCCGAATATATCAATAAAAACCCAGCATCGAATAAGCCAGAAAATTTTGGTGATTTGCACGGTAAGTTGTATCAATATCTCGTAAATTCGGAAGCATTCAGAGCAGAGTTTGATAAAAACCCTGTCATTTGTCTGAGTGTTTCAACCACAAAAACCTATTACCGTACTGCGAATCAGCATCCTGTGTTAGGTGTCGAATACAAGCAAGATGAATATTCACGAACCGATGAATACTTCAAGAAGATGGGCTTAAAGGTACGTTATTTCATGCCCACAAATGCCGCTGCACCTTTGGCCTTCTATTTTAGTGGTGACTTACTCGGTGATTACACAGATCTTGAGTTGATTAGTACCATTAGCACCATGGAAACATTTCAAAAGATTTACCGCCCTGAAATTTATAATGCCAATTCTAATGCAGGGCATGTATATCAACCGAGTCTTGAGTACCCGGATTATTCATTGACCCAAATTGTCTATGATCGTGTTGAACGTAGTCAATTGGCAGTGAAACAAGGTAAGTGGACTGAAGAACATTTTATCAAACCCTATCAAGGCATTCTTGAGCAATGGGCAGCAAGTTACAAGCTTGAAGATCAAGCGGCTTAATATCCAGAATACAGAAGATTATTGATTATGAAACGCTTATTACCGACATCAACGGCCGGCAGCTTACCAAAACCTTCTTGGCTTGCGGAACCTGAAAAACTTTGGTCGCCGTGGAAATTACAAGGGCAAGAGCTGATTGATGGCAAACTTGATGCATTATGTTTGGCCTTGCATGAACAGCAACAAGCAGACATTGATATTGTCAGTGATGGTGAACAAACCCGTCAGCATTTTGTGACTACATTTATTGAACATCTTGATGGTGTCGACTTCGATAAACGCGAAATCGTGAAAATCCGTGATCGCTATGATGCCAGCGTACCATCCGTGGTGGGGGAAGTATCCCGTCAAAAACCCGTCTTTGTTGAAGATGCGAGGTTTCTTCGTTCGCTGACCGATCAACCCATTAAATGGGCACTGCCTGGTCCAATGACTATGATTGATACCTTGTATGATGGCCACTATAAAAGTCGTGAAAAATTGGCGTGGGAATTTGCCAAAATTCTCAATCAAGAGGCTTTAGAGCTCGAAGCTGCGGGGGTAAATATCATTCAATTCGATGAGCCAGCATTTAATGTGTTTTTTGATGAGGTGAATGACTGGGGCATTGCAACTTTAGAACGTGCATTAGCAGGCTTGAAGTGTGAAACGGCAGTACATATCTGCTATGGCTATGGTATTAAAGCCAATACGGACTGGAAAAAAACACTTGGTTCAGAATGGCGCCAATATGAAGAAGTCTTTCCTAAATTACAAAAATCTAAGATCGATATCGTTTCTTTAGAATGTCACAATTCCCGTGTGCCAATGGAGCTGATTGAGCTCATTCGGGGTAAAAAAGTCATGGTAGGGGCGATTGATGTCGCAACCGATGTTATTGAAACAGCAGAAGAAGTGGCGGATACTCTGCGCAAAGCCCTGCAATTTGTAGACGCAGACAAGCTCTATCCTTCAAGCAACTGTGGTATGGCGCCGTTATCTCGTCAAGTGGCACGCGGCAAGCTCAATGCTTTAAGTGCAGGCGCAGAGATTATTCGTCGAGAGCTTTCTGCTTAACTCAAAATAGGATATGTGAAGGGGTGTTTTTGATTGGAATATTCCGAATCAAGAAAGCCCTAAGCAATCGCTCACTCAAAGATATAGAGAGATATAGGAATCAAGTGATGGTTGACGCTACAGACTTTAAAAATGCAATGTCTTCATTAAGCAGTGCGGTGAATGTGGTAACTACGATGGGAGCATCTGGTCATCACGGCTTTACAGCATCTGCGGTATGTAGCGTCACAGATACACCACCGACCTTATTGGTGTGTATGAATAAATCCTCACGTTCATATGCTCATTTTGTTGAGAATAAAGTTTTAGCAGTCAATGTATTAGGTGCTCAGCATGAACAACTTTCCCACGCCTTTGCATCGAAAATGAGTTCAGAACAGCGCTTTGAATATGGGGATTGGACTGAATTAGCAACAGGCTGTCCGGTGTTAACGGATGCCTTAGTCAGCTTTGATTGTGAAATTGAACAAATTCAAGAAGTAGGAACACATACGATTTTTATTTGTCCGATTGTAGCTATACAAAAAAATCAACAAGATTCCGCTTTGGTCTACTTTAATCGTGCTTATCATCAGGTTGGAGAAACTGAAATAGCCTAAGTAAATCTAAAAATAAAAAATTTTAAGGGTATAGATTAACTATCAATAAAGTCTTTAGAAAAATAATCGATGTAAGTAGTGGCACAACAATGGTGCCACTGTATTAAACAGGAATGATGACATAAACAGCCAATAAAGCTCTATTCGAAACTACTATTTAGAAGGGGAGCAATAAAACATTAACTGTCAAGAATAACAAAAATATTAATGAATTGAATTACTTAGAGCTGATGTAGATTTTCCAACGTATCTACCAGCGTCCGGGTCATCTGGTCAATTTCATAATTGACCTCATCTCCAGGCTGAATATTCTTCCAGGTCGTCAGACGTAAAGTTTCCGGAATGAGATCAACCGAAATTTCTCCCAAAGCACGATCCACTCGGTTAATCGTCAGACTGCAACCATTCAGGCCAATAAAACCTTTTAGGAAAAAATACTTAATATTACCGGCTGGGATAGTTAAATCTACATGCAGGGTCTCACCACGGCGTTCCAGACTGGCTACCGTCGCAGTACCTTCAATATGTCCATAAAGGTTGTGCCCACCATTTTCAGCACCGACTTTGGCTGAACGCTCAATATTGACTTCATCACCGATCTGTACATCTTTGAGTGTGGTAAGTGCGAGGGTTACGTCTGAGATATCAAAATGTATGTGCTGCTGTGCAGTATCAATGGTAGTGACCGTCAAACAGACCCCATTGATCGCCACACTTGCACCAATGAAAACATCATTAAAGAAACCCTGCTGATCACTAACGACCAAAGTGATAAAACCGTTTCCTTTCTGGATGTCGACGACTTTTTCTAAACCTTGAACGATACCTGTATACATATTTTAACTATCACCAGTTTTTCAATTCAGTCCAATTGTAAGTGGGAATCTTTAATCCAGCTACTGAATCTCATCGTTCCATTCAAAAAGAGACAGAAAAATCCTTTAAGCAGCGCTTTATTATAGAATAAAGATCCAACAATCAATCGCAGTTTATATTTACTCTCATGTTCAACAGGAATTTTATGCACACTAGGTAAGGCTTACTATTTTGAGTGATCAACTGCCTGTAGCCAAAAATATTCTGGTAATCCCTCTAAAAATCAGAGGAACTAAAAGTGGAATTTTCTCTTAGAGTCTGGGCTGGAGATGTTGTGTCAAAACATCCAAATTCACGATTCGTCATATTGTCTCCGGACGATCAAGTAAGTTTGGAAGTTGAAGAGTAACTTTCAGACCACCGAGCTTGGAGGGTTGAAAGCTGATTTTGCCTTTATGTAATTCAATAATTTTTTTACAGATCGATAGTCCCAAACCAGATCCTTGAGTCTGTGTCCCGAGTGCCCGATAAAAACGTTCTCCTAAACGTTGTAATACCTCATCACTGATTCCTGAACCACTATTTTCAATGCTGATTTCGACGGTATCCGCCTGCTGTTCAGCATGGATCAGCACTTGCCCTTGGTGTGTTGCATAACGAATAGCGTTATCGACAAGATTACGTATACAGGTGAAAAAGAGTTGCTCATTTACCTGAACAGATAATGCAGCAGTTATATCGACCTGGATCATCACTAATTTTTGTTGAGAAAAAGGCTGTAAAGCTTGCAGCACATCTTGAAAAACGGCGTCAAGAAATAGCTCAGTTCTAGGCAACTGATCAGCATGGGCGGGGTCCAAACGGGCCAGAAGCAATAAATTCTCCAACACCTGCACGCCACGGCTAACATCCTGCTGAACAGGAATAAAATCCTGTGCCATTTCAGGATACTTACGTTTCAAAACTTGTAAACGCATTTGAATGGCAGATAACGGCGAACGTAATTCATGGGATGCATCTGCGGTGAAGCGCTGCTCGGCAATCAAGGAATCTTTCAGGCGTGTGAGCAATTGATTTAATTGCAATAGGATCGGTTGCAATTCTTTAAAAACGGGCGAAGGTGTCTGAATCGGTGATAAATCCTCGATCCCTTTACAGGAAATATTGTTGGATAGTTGCTGCAAGGTTCTAAAATGACGTCGTATCGCAAAATGTAAAATTAACCACTGTATTAACCACAAGACTAACAGCACCAAACTATAACCGGCGATACTGTTTCCAACGACCTGAAAACGTTCACCCATCGGTTGTACCAGCAGAACGCTCATACCGACTTCTGGACGATTTTCACGATAAGTTCGCCACAATTGGTGCTGCTGCCAGACCAAACCATAAGTAGAGTTAAAACCCAAATTCCATGTGGTTTGCTGGGTATCAAATTCGAAATGCTCGGATTGTGTTATCAACTGGTTGGGTGAACTCAGACGGTATTGGATCTCAAACTCATCACTTAATTCATCTACAGATTGTTCTGTGCCCAACTGTATGCTTTTGATGAGTAACATACCGGCCACTTCATGCATGATTTCATCCTGTGTTTCAGTGGTTTGATACCAGGAAATACCGATGAAAATAAGTAATGCCAAAATCCCAGCCACAATTGAGCTGAGCAGTGAAGTCTTGATTAATTTCGTTTGTAATGAAACAACCGCTGTCATTTAGTTTTGACTCATCCGATAACCCAGTCCACGAATCGTTTTAATATATTGACTGCCTATTTTTTTGCGTAATTGATAAATAAAGACTTCAATGGCATTGCTTTCAATTTCATCCCCCCAAGCATATAACGATTCTTCTAGTTGATCTCGGGTGATGACATGATCTGGCTTTTGCATGAGTTTATATAAAATCTGAAACTCTTTAGACGTTAAGTTGATGACTTCCTTATCTTTCATCAGAGTTTTAGCGTGTGGATCCAATCTTAAATTCGCAAAACTCAGTTGCTGTCCAGTATTGCTTTGCTGACGGCGCAATTGGGTACGGACTCGTGCGGATAGCTCTTCTAGGCTAAAAGGTTTAACCAGATAATCATTCGCACCCAAATCTAGACCTTCGACGCGGTCATTAATACTGTCACGTGCAGTCAGAAAAATGACAGGGGTGGCGAATTCTTTTGTCCTTAAGGCTTTTAAAATCTCATCACCCGTGGTTTTGGGTAAACCACGATCAAGCAATATACAATCATAGCTGTGCTGCTCAATCGCCAACAGCGCATGGTCTCCGCGTTCAACCCAATCTACATTATAACCATCCATTTCAAGCCAGGTTTTAATGCTTTCAGCCTGAGAATGATCATCTTCTGCAAGTAAAATACGCATTCGCTTACTCAGTCATGAGGTCATTTATTTGACTATAGTTGAGCCTCAGAAAAAAGAAATAAAAACCACATAAAAAATATGTGGTTTTTAAAGACTTAATCCTTAGAATTTAATCTGATCTACCTCAATTTCCACCTGCTTACGTGGCTTATGATCAATGTCGACTTCACCATAGATAGTAATTTTATTTTTTGCTGAAAGTGACTGACCCTGCAATTTATCAGTATCAATATCAACCGTGATCAAACCCGTATCATCACGGAATTGATATTTTTCATCACCCATCGCTTTAACTATATAACCCGTCAAACGTACTGGAGTATCATCATTTGCAGTGAATGCCTGTTTGACAGTTGTTATCGTGTTGGCAGGGGAATGGTGTTGATCCGCTAGCGCCATCATCGAGGTCAGGCCTAAACTCATGGCTAAAATCACTTGTTTGCATGCTTGCATCTTTCTCTCCTCAAAACAAAGAATGTATCTTTCCATGCAAAAATTTAATCAAATGTAGATGAGCTGAATCTTAAGATCGCTACTCAATCTGAATAAAATAAATGCACAACAGTTAGACAATAAGAAATGTAGACTTCTAGAGGAAAAGTGATAATCAAACCTCACGAATCAATATGGCTATGTTTATTAAATTCTGTAGAGACGTTAGTTTACATATGAAATAGTGGGTAATCCTGCTGCAATCCAGGCTTGCATTCCTCCTTGAACTGAATAAAGTTTCATAAACCCCATATTTTGCATAGCGAGCGTGGCCAAAGCGGAACGAGCTCCTGTGCCACAAATCAAATAAATATTTTTCTCTGATAATTCCTTTAAAGCCAGTTCAAGGTCACAGTGATCCTAGCCAAAATAATGGACAGTTCATCCCTCTAAAGATAACGTAACGTTAACTTTGGAGATATAAAAATGGCT
>NZ_JAQIHG010000037.1:0-16630 GCF_035916735.1 Acinetobacter minutum | reverse complement strand
AAAATCGCAAAAACGCGTATTCTAAAAGCGGACATTTTTACTTTGGAGAAACCGGACATTTCTACTTTGGGCTTACATGTTATTTTCGTATAAGCACCATTATGTTAAATTGATGATAATGTGTTCAATTAGGAGAGCTTTTTCAGATTTTCTACCTATAGTCGACTTAGACATTACCCATCCACGAATCATTCCAGCAACAATACAAATTGCTAAAAATAAAGGGAATGAGCCAAAACCTTGAGGTTTATGTTGAAGGAATCTAATGATATGAAAATAAGAGCAAAACTACTTCCCTATCCAAGACCACCATAGAAGAAGATCCATTTAAATTTTTTGTTTAACACTGATTCATGTGTCATTTTTGGATTTTCTTTTGATATAAAAATAAACACCTAGTTCTAAAAATATAAAATAGGAAAAGTTTCGTAAGAGAGTTGTTAGAAAGCTAGACCCTCCAAAAATAATATCTCACTTCTTTCGTTTATATACCCATACTCAATTTTAATATTTTATGTTGTATCAAACTGATAAAAATTCTCTACATGAGAAAGATTATTAGTTATTATTTAGTGAAGAAAATAGCACTGCGAGTTGAACATGAATGTCTATGCAGAACATTCAAACAATGTATTAACTATTAATAAATTAAGCAAAAAATTCGGCTCACATTTTGCTGTTAATCAAGCCACATGGTCTGCAACGAGTGGGCAAATCATTTGCTTACTCGGACATTCAGGTTGTGGTAAAACCACCATGCTACGTTTGATTGCAGGTTTAGAAGAACCAAGTAGTGGCTCAATTCAGCTTGAACAAAACATTCTTTGGAATGAAGAACAGCACATCCCTGCAGAAGCACGGAATATTGGTCTGGTTTTTCAAGACTATGCGTTGTTTCCGCACCTGAATGTGCTGGAAAATGTGATGTTTGGGTTAAAAAAGTTCTCAAAACAGCAGCAACAAGAAATTGCAGAACAAGCCTTAAAACATGTTTCCATGCATCATCACATGCATAGTTATCCATACACCTTATCGGGTGGAGAACAACAGCGCGTTGCTCTGGCGCGTGCTTTGGCTCCTAAACCCCATGTGTTACTCATGGATGAACCTTTTTCTAATCTGGACCATCGGCTACGTGATCAAATCCGCCAAAGTACGATTGACCTTTTAAAAAAGACAGCAACCACTACTGTTATCGTAACGCATGATCCGGAAGAGGCTTTGCAAATTTCTGATCAAATTATATTGATGCATCAAGGGAAAATTATTCAGATCGGCACACCTAAGCAACTTTATTTACAGCCCTCAACCCTGTTCGCGGCACGCTATTTTTCTGCTTTGAATGAAATACCGGCCAAGCGGTTAGATCATCAAATCAAAACAATTTTTGGTCACATCGCACTACCTGAAAACTTAGCATATGCTGAAAAATCGATTTCCTGTTGTTTCCGTCCGCATCAGGTACAGGTTTGTAGAGAACCAGTCGAAGGCGCTGCCGCAGCAAAAGTCATTTCATCCAGTTTTATGGGTCACGCTTACCAGTTACATCTGCAACTTGCTGCTGAGTCGACCATTTTATTGGCTCAAGTTGACCATCTCCAGCATTTTTTTGAAACTGAACAAGTCTATGTATCCGTAGACTTAACAGCATGTTTCTTCTTTGCATCCGATGACGACTCTAACATAGCCATCACATCTCAGCTTGAACAAGCAGTTCAGGTTTAAACTCTGTTAAGGAAATAAGAAATGAAATCACTATCGAAAGTTCACCTTCTTTTAACTGGTCTAGTTGCCTTTAGCTGTAACTGGGTACATGCAGCTGAAGTCAACCTTTATACCACACGAGAACCTGTTTTAATTCAACCTCTTTTAAAAGAGTTCAGCCAAAAAACTGGGGTGAAAGTCAATACTGTTTTTATTAAAGATGGGTTGCTTGAACGCGTTAAAGCTGAAGGCCGACGTTCGCCTGCAGATGTGATGCTCACTGTCGACTTTGGGAATTTGGTGGATTTAGTCGAAAGTGGTTTGACGCAACGTGTAGACTCAAAAGTCTTGAACAACTCAATTCCGGGTAATTTACGTGCTGCAAATGGGCACTGGTATGCATTGTCAATGCGTGCACGTGCAGTTTATGTTTCTAAAGAGCGCACTCCCATCACTGCTATTTCTTATGAAGATTTGGCTAGTCCAAAATGGAAAGGTAAGATCTGCATCCGTTCCGGCAGCCATCCTTATAACACAGGTTTAATCGCAGCCTATATTGCCCATCATGGTGAGAAAGAAGCTGAAAAATGGTTACGTGGTGTAAAATCGAATTTAGCACGTCCTGCGAGTGGTGGTGATCGTGATGTAGCACGGGATATTCTCGGCAAGATTTGCGACATTGGGGTAGCAAATACCTATTATGTTGGCACCATGCGCACTGGTGATGCAGAGCAACGACGTTGGGGAAATTCCATTAATGTGGTTTTACCGCGATTTGAAAATGGTGGTACACACGTCAATGTTTCAGGTGCCGTCGTATCTAAATATGCACCCAATCGTAAAGAAGCAGTACAATTGCTCGAGTTTTTAGTCTCTGACCATGCTCAGGCGATCTATGCGAAAAGCGATTTTGAATATCCAGTGAAACCTGGGGTTAAAATTGACCCGATTATTGCAAGCTTTGGCAAACTCAAGGTGGATTCAATTCGCTTAAGTGAAATTGCCCGATACCGCAAAACAGCCAATCTATTGGTTGATAAGGTACAGTTTAATCACTAAATCTCGCTCGACTTACAGGGAGGATTTACTCTCTCTGTAAGATCAGGTTTGTTTCCACCTCTCATCATACCTAGATCTTCAATGCCAAAAAAGAAATTTGAATTTAGTTCGTTATTTTCGCTAAGTGGACTATTGACGCTTCTCGCCTGTTTACCCGTCCTTGCTTTAGTTTGGACAGCACTGCAAGGCAATAGTGATATTTGGGAACATCTGATTCGCTATGTCATCCCACCTACATTGGTAGAAACATCTTTACTTCTACTTGGTGTTGGTCTACTGACCATTCTTATTGGCACAGGAAGTGCCTGGATCGTCACGGCTTATCAATTTCATGGTCGAGCTTTTCTCGACTGGGCACTACTGTTACCTCTTGCAGTACCCACCTATATCATTGCCTATAGCTATATCGATATTCTGCATCCCATTGGTCCCGCCCAAAGCCTGCTGCGAGACGGGTTGGGGTTAGACATGCAACAGCTATGGTTCCCTAATATCCGCTCGGTGTGGGGAGGAATCTTTTTATTAAGTTTCGTCCTTTATCCCTATGTCTATTTAAGCACCCGCGCAATGTTTTTAATGCAGTCAGCAAGTCTGATTGAAGTCGCACGCAGCTTGGGACTGAAACCCGATCAGGTCTTTTTGAGAGTCGCGATGCCACTCGCTCGACCGGCAATTGCAGTGGGCACCAGTCTGGTTTTAATGGAAACCATTAATGACATCGGTGCAACAGAGTTTCTTGGCATTAAAACACTAACGTTATCCATTTATTCAACATGGATCAACCAGTCTGATCTGGCAAGTGCCGCACAGATTGCCATTTTTATGCTCATGATCATTACCTTTTTAGTGATCATAGAAAGGTTGGGACGACACAAACAGCGTTACATGAACTCGGCTCAACGCAGCCGGCTGATGTCTCCTCAACCCATTAAAGGAACCAGAGCGCTAATATTATTCGGGCTTGGACTTATTCCTGTTTGTATTGGGTTCCTCATCCCGTTCAGCCATTTATTGGTGGAGTCTTATAAACGTATTCAATACGCTGGTTTTTCTGAATATTTATTACAAGCTTCGATGAATACCCTTACCTTAGCCAGTATCGCCACATTCATTACCATCCTTATAGGTTTCTTGATTGTCAGCGCTGCACGATTTAGCCGAAATACCTGGTTTAGTCGTATTGCAAGTTTAGGCTATGCCATTCCGGGTACTGTGCTCGCAATCGGCCTTATGCTGTCGTTGGGTGCTCTCGATCATGCGGTGGCAGATTTTCTTGAATTCAAGCTCGGCATTTCTACAGGGTTACTATTTTTGGGTACTAGTTTCACTTTGATATATGCCTATGCTGTTCGTTTTCTGGCCATTTCGATTGGTGGAATAGAGTCTGGATATAACCGGATCCATGGGGTTATTGATGATGCTGCACGCAATTTAGGACAGAACAGACGGGGTATTTTATGGCGAGTTCATTTCCCACTTTTACGCCCTGCGATCATCTCGGCTGCATTATTGATCTTCGTAGACTGCATGAAAGAATTGCCTGCCACTCTGTTACTGAGACCACTAAATATGGAAACGCTTTCTACACAGCTATATGCGGAAGCCTCAAGAGGCACCTATGAAGATGGTGCAATAGCAGCTTTACTCATTGTATTGGTTGGCTTAATCCCGGTTATTTTACTTGCTCGAATGAGTAAAACTGGCCGATAAAATAGCTGTTATAGCGAAAGAAATACACAAAGCAATGTAAAAAAGCTGATTAAACAGCTCTTTTTCATATGTCATAAATATATTCCATCGCTTATCCTTTTGACGGTTATTGAGAAGATATATTTTTTAAGGGGGAGTTTAACGACTGCAATACAGGCACACATTGCTTGATAATTTGGGAATAACGCAGCAAACCTAAAACCCTGTTCTGACCTGCTACAATCACGAAAGCTTTCATTTTTTGGGACTGAATTAGGCATTTTAATTTCAGCTTGCAAGTGCAGTAAAGCAGAAATCATGGCTTGTTAACTACCAAACGCACACAGGGTTCTTCAGCACCGTATTCACGGTGATATAAGAACCATATAATAATTGCTGAGGCCACAATACAAATAAAATATCCTTTTACAGTGATAATAATTCTTACCTCATGTGCAACGCACCAACTTGTCCAAGGTGCAATAAAAACCGAAAATCAGACCGTCAGTAAAAGGGAGGCATACTCTAAAATAACATAAAAGGGTATTTTATATGTTTTGCACTTGTGACGTCAGGTGACACAAGATTTGTCATTGAACGACACATAATGTTATTCCCGTCTAATTGCGATGCGGCATTTATAGTTAAAGCTTAGGGAACTATCGCAAAGGTCAAAGGGATGACTCAATTGTCTAAAGATACTGGTCTAGGTGAGAAAGCCTTTATAAAGTTCTTTCTCGTGAGGTTAACCCTAGTTTCGATACTATGATCAAAGTTGTAAAAGCATTTAATTTACGGCTAGCAATTTAACAGTGAATATTTAATAACAACGGGAACTAGACTCCCGTTGTTATTATTTTGGTAATTAAAGATTACTAGCAACTTGGTATGTGATGAATGAAAAGATGTAAGCTAATGCGAATAGATAAGTTGCCATAATGACTGGCTGTTTCCAGCTACCTGTTTCTCGTCTTATTGTTGCTAAAGTGGCGAGACAATGGGGAGCAAAAATAAACCATACTAATAATGATAAACCGGTGGCTAGCCCCCACCCATCTGGACCTGAAATTTGACTTAGCAGACTTTGGGTTACTGTATTTTCATCGCCAGACATTGCATAAATGACACCAAGAGCAGCAATTACAACTTCCCTTGCTGCCATAGCAGGGATGAGGGCAATACAAATCTCCCATGTAAAACCAATAGGTGCAAATATAGGGTGAATTAAATGTCCTAATTGACCAGCTAGACTATAGTTAATTGCTGGCATGGTTGCGTGGTCTGGTGGTTGAGGGAAAGTAACAAGTACCCATAACAGGATAGACAGTGCGACGATAATGCCACCAACTCGTTTTAAGAAAATAGTTGCCCTATCATATAAGCCTAATGCAATATTTCTAATATCTGGAATTCGGTATGTGGGAAGTTCAAAAATAAAAATACTTTCAGTTTTATCTTTTCGAACCAATTTCAGAAACACTGAAACTAATAACGCTGAGACTATTCCCGACATATAAAGACCAAAAAGGACTAATCCTTGCAGACTTAACCAGCCGTAGATTAATTGGTTCGGAATAAATGCCGCGATCAATAAAGCATATACTGGCAATCTTGCTGAACAGGTCATCAAGGGTGCAATCATAATTGTTGCTAATCGGTCCCGTTCAGAGCTGATACTTCTGGTTGCCATAATTCCGGGAATGGCACAAGCAAAACTGGATAGCAGAGGAATAAATGAACGGCCGCTAAGCCCGGCTTTAGACATTAATTTATCTAAAAGAAATGCTGCCCGGGGTAAATAGCCTGACTCTTCAAGCATTAAAATGAAGAAGAATAAAATCAAAATCTGAGGCATATATGCAAGCACGCTACCTGCACCAGCAATTACCCCATCCACAACCAAGCTTTTTAATAGAGGATGTTGGATTAGTGGTCCAATAAAATCACTGAGCCATGCGACAAAATTTTCAATGAATTCAATAAAAGGCGTTGCCCATATAAATACCGCCTGGAACATCACAAACATGGTTAAAGTTAAGATTACTAAACCCAATACAGGATGTAGAAAAATTTTATCTAGAAATGCGGTTCTTTTATCACCACTGTCATTATTTAAAATAACTTGTTTGGTGATTTGTTTGACCTGTTCAAAATGACTTAATTCAGAATGATAAGGAGTAATAAAAAGATTTTTTTGATCTAATTGATTAATTAAATCTTGAATTCCTTTTGTTTTAACTGCGACAGCTTCAACTACAGGGATACCTAACAGTTGAGACAGTTTATCCTTATCAATGGAAATACCACGCTTTTTGACCTCATCCATCATATTTAATACAAGAATCATAGGGCGATTTAGAGCACGAACTTCGAGAACCAAGCTCAAATGTAAGCTTAAATTTGTGGCATCTACAACGCATATAAAAATATCGGGTAGAATTTCACCTTTTAGCTCGCCCAAACAAACTGCCCTGGTGACTTCTTCATCTAAACTACTAGGTTTTAAACTGTAAGTTCCGGGTAAGTCCAATACTCGTATTGCATCACCAGAAGGTAATTTAAAAGAACCTTCTTTTCTTTCTACGGTAACCCCAGCATAGTTGGCAACTTTTTGTCGCGTACCAGTAAGCGTATTAAATAAAGAGGTTTTTCCGCAATTTGGATTACCGACTAATGCAATGTTCTTAATCTTCATTGGATACTAACTCTACAAAAATTCTTTCAGCTTCATTCTTTCTTAATGCGAATCTTGAAGTTTCAATTTGAACTAAAACAGGATCTCCGCCAAAAACACCTTTAGCGAGTACTTGTAGAGTTTCACCCTCTCTAAAACCTAATAGTTGGAGCCGTTCCAATACGGGATCAGTGGTATGACTGTATTGATTACCTTTTTTGAGATCTCTAATTTTGACGATCTGATTTTGTTTAACTTGAAATAGATTCATTTTCGATACTCTTACTTCAAAGCCAAAATCTTTCGAGCACCATTAAGCACGAATAAAGAAACCAGGATGCCAATGATTAAGTCTGGGTAAGCTGATCCCGTCCACGCCACGAGTACACCGGCAAATATAACGCCCATATTTACCACAACGTCATTCGCCGAGAAAATCCAACTGGCTTTCATATGTGCGCCATCTTCTCGATGACCAGAAATAAGATATAAGCATGTCACGTTAGCTATAAGTGCGAGCAGGCCAATAACAATCATGAGCGTTGATTCTGGCTCGCTTCCAAACATGAATCGTCTAATGACATCAATAATCACGATGACAGCAAGTAATAACTGAATCCAACCTGCGAAATGGGCTGCTTTCACTTGATATTTCGCAGCTTTTCCGACGGCATATAGCGCAATACCATAAACGGCTGCATCGGCAAACATATCTAGAGAATCAGCAATCAATCCTGTAGACGCAGCAATAATTCCGCTGATGAATTCTATAAAGAACAGTAGAGCATTAATGCCTAATAACAGTTTAAGTACTTTAGCTTGTCTCACAGGATCAGGTTCATTAGGTATATCGCCTGTAGAAAGCTGTGTTTCATCAAGTTTCGCCCCAAAACCCAGTCCTTCAAGTTTGGCCGTAATTTGCTGACTCCCTTCATTATGGAAGACTTTCAGTTTTCGATTGGGAAGATCAAAAGTAAGACCTTTAACTGCTTCAATATCTGCAAGAGCCATACGGACCATTTGCTCTTCAGCAGAGCAATCCATTTTAGGAATGGTATAGGTACTTGTTTGCTTAGCCTGTTGATTGCTTATATAAGTTTCAGTCTTCACAAGCTTTGCACCAAAACCCAAAGCTTCAAGTTTGGTAGTTATATTTTCATCTTTTTGATTATGTAGAACCTTTAAAGACCGGTTAGGTAAATCAAAGATGAGTTTTTGAACACCATCAATTGAAGATAGCGCCATACGAACCATCTGTTCTTCCGCAGAACAATCCATTTTGGGAACTAAGTATTCACTCATGTAGTGCGAATCTTTTAAAACGTTTTCAGTGCTTAAATTTTCTTTGGGATCAGAACCACAACAGGATTGAGCGGTATCTTCACAACTGTTTGAAGTGTTACAGCAAGGAGATGAAGATTTTTCTTCTTCCTCTTCACCACAACAGCTAGGCGTATTATCACAATTCTTTGAATTGCTTGCTTCTGCAATTGATGGATGATTTTCTTGTTGAGATTTCTTATCTTCGCATGGTGTTTCTTTACTACATCCACAGCCACTCATAGTTATACCCATTAAAAAAATTTATAAACTTTGAATATTAGAATCCCTATAGTTACTATAGAGTCAAGATTTTTTGGAAATACCAACTCAATGCATTTAAAAATTGGTGAACTCTCTAAAAAAACCTCATGTTCAGTATTAACAATTAGGTTTTATGAAAAGGAAGGTTTAATTCCGGAACCCGAAAGAACGGAAGGAAATTACCGCCTTTACGATATAGGCTATGTTGAGCGAATTAAGTTTATTTTGAATTGCCGAACTTTAAATATGAGTTTGAATGAAATTCGTCAATTACTCACCTATAAAGATAATCCCAAGAAAAATTGTTCAGATGTGAATGAATTAATTGACTTACATGTCAGTGCTATCAGAGAAAATATAATCAAGCAACAAAAGCTTATTGAACAATTATCTGATTTAAGAGGTACTTGTGATGGCTTATGTACAATTGACCAATGTGGAGTTCTAAAAAATCTAGCTTGATTATCTAGACCTATGCTTTTTTCAAAAATTCTGTATATCTTTACTTAAGGCTGCAAAAAGTTTAAGGTTACTCAAATTCTGTGATCAGATCTTTGATAGATCTGGACAGCTTCTTATTGGTGTTTTAAATACAGATTTGTGTATGAAGAGAAAAACATTTCTAATCCAGATATTGGTACTCTTATTCACATTCCAGAATATTTGGAGTGTGGCAGAGGCCGCGTGTCTGCATGAAATGCCAAACATACCCAATTCAATACTCTCTAATCCAATCGATTTAGACGAAAAGAGTGATAGTCCTCGTCAAGCACTTTATTCCCTAGAAAACTATAAAGAAATCTATGACTATTGTCAGAAGGTTTGTTTTAACGAAAAGTGCAGTCATTTCTCAAATACAATCGTGATTCAGATTGACCCACCCGATGATCTGAAGCTTAAAGCTGATTTTGAGACCGGCATTACCCCAACTTATTTGGGAATAACTTTTTATAAATCCCCTTATCTGAATCAATTAACCCCGCCTCCCGATTTGCCCCTACTATTGGTGGGGTAGTCTTATAAAAGCCCACCACTCCTAATTTCATTATGCGTGGGGCATTTTCATGTCAAAAAACAAATTACATCAGGATACCTCCATCCTGAATTTATCCTGGTCAGCCTTAGGTAGCGGTATCTTGCTATCTGCAATGATCAGCATCAGTACTTCCGTAGTCGCCAGTACTCAAGATTTAACGCTGCAGCAAGCTATTGAGCAGGTTAACCAATATCAAGCGTCCCAAAATTTCTGGGAAACGCAAAATAGTATTAATGCCACGAATCTTCAGCAAAGTAAGCTGTTTAAAAATCCTGAATTGTCAGTTGAACAAACGGGCTTTGGTTCAAATAATGAAAAAGAGCTTGCCATTGGCATATCACAACCCTTGGATATTTTTGGTGAGCGAAAAGCAAACCAAAAATTAGCCAGTCTCTCTACAGATAAAACAGCACTGAAGCAGAAGATTTATCAAGCGCAAATTGAGCTTGCGGTGAAATATGTATGGTCACAACTGGCCATTGCTGAACTTGAAAGAAACATTGTCAATGAACAACTTCGGGTGAGTGAAGAAAACCTTAAAGCGATCGAGAAGCGCTTTACTGCGGGCGGTATCGCGCAAGTAGATGTGAATCGCGCACGTTTAAGTCATGCTGAAAATATACGCCTTTTTAGACAGGCAGACTTACAGGTACAAGTGGCCACCCAACAATTATCAAATTTATGGGGTACGTCTGATAAGTCATTGCAGGTAAACCTCTCTTCACAAAAGCTCTGGCCAAAATCGACTCATCAGCAGGTTCAAGAATATTTAGCGGAAAACTACGTTGAGAAATATCGAGCTTTACTGGTATTAGAGTCTCAAGCAACGGTTGATCAACTAAGGGCAAAGGCACGTCCTAACCCCACTTTAAACCTAGGTGTCAACCGCACCCAATCCTTGGAAAACTCCACACAAAATCAATTAGTAGTCGGAGTCAGTGTACCGCTTAATATTTTCGATCGTCAGCAAAATGGCATAAAAATCGCGCAAGAAAAAATGAACTTATTAGAGCGTCAGAAAGAGTTTTATCTAAAGCAAAATGCGCTGCAAATAGGCACAATTTTAACCGAGTTGCAGGGTTTAGAGCTGCAATTCAAAGTCGTTGACGAGACTCAAATTCCTTTGGCGACTCAAGTTCAAAGTAAGACGCTACAAGGTTTCTTGGCAGGCAAGTTTGCTTTAACCGATGTTCAGCAAGCCACGCTTCAATTACAAGACATCCGTCTGCGTAAAGTCCAGTTGTTACGGGATGGCTGGCAAAAGGCCATTGAAGCAGAAAGTTTGAGCTTAGGCATTAGCCCAAGTGAAGTCATGTCGAAAGATGCTATTGCACAAATCAATCAAAACTTATGGCAAGACATACAGGCCATGCCTGTCATTGGTGGGGGAAATTAACATGTTCGATCTTAAAAACAGCTTAAAAAAACAGAGCGGAAAAATCTCTCAACCTCTACTGATTGGTTTGGTCATCGGCGCAACCGTACTACTCAGTATTTTCTTGATCTTAACTGGTAAGAATAAATCTGAAACATCAGATGAACATGCAGAGGAAGAAGGCGCAGAGGAACATGGAAGTGAAGAACATGGCGGTGAAACCGAAGAGAATGCAGAAGGCGTGAGCCTGACGGCCAAGCAACTGGTGGAACAGGGCATACAGTTATCAGCGGTCGATCAAGGTCCGGTGGTTAAATTAAGTTCTTATCCTGCCAAACTCAATGTGAATACGGATCAGCAAGCGCATGTCTCACCGAGTTTTAGCGGTCATGTAGAAAATGTTTATGTAGAACTCGGCCAAAAAGTTCAGAAAGGGCAGCCTTTGGCTGCGTTGCTTGTTCCTGATCTAGTTGATCAGCAGGCCAATCTTAAAATTGAACAAACCAACCTTGAACTGGCGAAACAAGACTATGATCGTGAGCGTCAGCTTTGGTCACAGGGCATTTCAGCAAAACAGGACTATCAACGTGCTTATAACAGCTATAAACGGGCACAAATTCAGGTTCAAGCGGCCCAATCACGTTTAAGTGCATTTGGTGCAGTGAATGCCAGTAACGGACGCTATATTTTGAAAGCTCCCATTTCTGGCGTGATCAGTAAAAAGGATTTGGTTCTCGGGGAAAATGTTCAGTTAGCCGATCAACTCTTTACGATAGACCGGTTAGATCAACTCTGGCTTGAGTTTATTGTTCCAAATTCTGAAATTATGGGCTTAGCCCCGAATCAAAAGATCGAATTTAAATCCTTGCAAACGGAAAAGGTCTATCAGGCTGTTATTCAGACTTTAAATACTGAAGCGGATATTCAAACAGGCCGTCTTCAGGTGCGAGCAAAAGTTGAATCGAATGCAACCGAATTACGTCCAAACTTGATGGTAAACGTACAGTTGCAACAACGCAGTGAAAGTACCGCATTACGGGTACTTAAGTCCGCAGTTCAGAATGTCGATGGAAAAGATGTGGTTTTTGTCGCCACTCAGCATGGACAGAAAGTTGAATTCAGTCCGCAACCGGTGAAATTAGGGCAATCGTCTGGGGATAGCCAGTGGATTGAAGTGGTAAATGGGCTTAATCAGGGACAAAAATATGCAGCTCAAGGCAGTTTCTTACTGAAATCTGAGATGGAAAAAGGAGAGGCTTCACATGAGCACTAAAAGCCCTCACATTCCAGACCACGAATCGGTAAAACCTGAAGGGCTGTTTGATCGGCTGATCCAGTTTTCTATCCATAACGCCATTTGGATTATGCTGTTTATTGCAGCCTGGATTGCTATTGGTATTTATAGTTATCAAAAGTTACCGATTGATGCTGTACCGGATATTACCAATACTCAGGTGCAGATTAACACTTCAGCCAATGGCTTTACGGCTTTGGAAATGGAACAGCGGATTACCTATCCCATTGAGAATGCCATGTCAGGCATGCCGAAAATGGAACAAACCCGTTCGATTTCACGCTACGGCTTATCGCAAGTGACCATCATTTTTGAAGATGGCACGGATATTTACTGGGCCAGACAGCTTATCAACCAGCGCTTGCAAGAAGCAATGGGAGAAATGCCTGAAGATGTGCAACCTAACATGTCGCCTATTTCGACAGGTTTAGGTGAAATCTATCAATGGGTGATTAAAGCCGAACCAAATGCTAAAAAGCCGGATGGAACCCCTTATTCGGCGATGGATTTACGTGAAATTCAGGATTGGATTGTAAGACCGCAATTACAGCGCGTAAAAGGCGTTGCTGAGATCAACAGTATCGGTGGCTTTAATAAAACCTATGTGGTTGCCCCTGATCTGAACCGATTGCAACAATTGCAAATTCCTTTGTCTGATTTACAAACTGCCTTAACAGAGAATAATGAAAACCGTGGTGCTGGCTATATTGAGAAAAATGGACAACAGCTAACGGTTCGTGTTCCCGGCACTTTAAACACGATTGAAGATATCCAGAACATCAGTATTGCCAATAAAAACGGCTATCCGATTCGGGTGGCAGATGTCGCCAATGTCTCAATTGGTCATGACTTAAGAACAGGGGCTGCAACCTATAATGGTGAAGAAACTGTATTGGGTATTGCCATGATGATGATGGGAGAAAATAGCCGTACCGTTGCTCAAGCCATTGATGAAAAGGTGCAATCGATCCAGCAATCGCTACCTAAAGGTGTGGTGATTGAGACTGTGTATGACCGTACGCATTTGGTTGATCGGGCGATCAAAACCGTTCAGAAAAATTTGATTGAGGGTGCAATCCTCGTCATTGTTATTTTATTTCTCTTTCTAGGTAATTTCCGTGCTGCGCTGATCACGGCTTGCGTTATTCCACTGTCAATGCTGTTTACCTTGACGGGAATGGCAGAGCAGAAGATTAGTGCAAATCTGATGAGTTTAGGGGCACTGGACTTCGGTATTATTATTGATGGTGCAGTGGTTATTGTAGAAAACTGTATCCGTCGGCTAGCAGAAGCTCAGAAGCTGAAAGGTGGTTTACTTAGCCGTTCTGAAAGATTTAAAGAAGTCTTCTTGGCTGCAAAACAGGCGCGTCGTCCTCTGATTTTTGGACAGTTAATTATTTTGGTGGTTTATCTACCTATCTTTACCCTGACGGGTGTAGAAGCCAAACTTTTCCATCCTATGGCAATGACGGTTGTACTGGCTTTAATTGGGGCCATGATTTTATCTGTCACTTTTGTGCCAGCCGCAGTTGCCCTATTTGTCACTGGAGAAGTCAAGGAAACCGAAAGTCGCTGGATGCATTGGCTTAAAACCAAATATGAACTGCTTTTAGATAAAGCCTATGAGCTTCGTTTATTTGTGACTATTGTGGCTGCCTGTATTTTAGTGCTTACGGGCGTGCTAGCCACTCAAACAGGTAGCGAGTTTGCACCTCAACTGGGTGAAGGTGATTTTGCTGTTCAGCAAATGCGTTCCCCAAGTACAGGGTTAGAACAGTCACTGAGAATACAGGAAAATACTGAAAAGTTACTGTTGAAAGAATTTCCTGAAATTAAAGCGATCTTTGCCCGTACCGGTACAGCAGAAGTGGCCACAGATGTCATGCCACCCAACATTTCAGATGGCGTGGTACTGTTAAAACCTCATGATGAATGGCCTGATCCAAAACAAACGATTGATGAGCTTCGCCAAAGAATGATTACTTTCTTAGCGACATTGCCGGGAAATAACAGTGAGTTCTCGCAACCCATTGAACTGCGTTTTAACGAGTTAATTTCAGGGGTGCGAAGTGATGTGGGTGTCAAATTATTTGGCGATGATATGGAAATTCTGAATCGTGAAGCGAATAAGATTTCTCAAAAAATTAACTCAATTTCAGGCGCGACAGCCGTTAATGTAGAACAGACCAGTGGCTTACCCTTGTTGAATGTAGAGGTGGATAAGTCCAGAGCTGCACAATATGGCTTGTCGGTAAGAGCAATTCAGGATCTGGTAGCTACAAGTGTCGGTGGCCAGAATGTTGGAACAATTTTACAGGGAGACAAGCGTTTTGATTTTGTCATCCGTCTAGATGAATCCCAGCGTAGTCCTGAACAGTTAGCGGTACTTCCTATTCAATTGCCGAATGGTGGTTTAGTCCAACTGCAAGATGTGGCACGCGTTGAAAATATCCTGGGTATTAATCAGGTCAGCCGTGAAAATGGTAAACGTCGAGTGGTTATTACTGCAAATGTAGAAGGACGTGATTTAGGCTCATTCGTAACAGAGCTTCAGAGCACGTTATCCAAACAGGAATTACCAAGCGGTTATTGGATAGATTATGGCGGTCAATTTCAAAATCTGATGTCTGCAAAAGCGCGTATGCAATTGGTGGTTCCGCTCGCATTGTTGACGATCTTTATTTTATTGATGGCTGTATTCCATAATATCAAAGAAAGCTTACTGGTCTTTAGTGGTGTACCGTTTGCCTTATGTGGAGGCTTAATCGCGTTGTGGTTGCGTGACATTCCATTATCCATGTCAGCAGGGGTTGGCTTCATTGCACTATCGGGGGTGGCTGTACTGAATGGCTTAGTCATGCTTACCTTTATCAAAGAGTTGCGACAACAATATGACCTTTATTATGCAACGTGGCAGGGTGCAATTTTGCGTCTTAGACCTGTGCTGATGACAGCTTGTGTGGCGTCCCTTGGGTTTGTCCCGATGGCTTTGGCAACCGGAACTGGGGCAGAAGTACAGAGACCTTTAGCAACAGTGGTTATTGGAGGAATTATCTCCTCTACCCTGCTTACATTGGTTTTATTGCCCGTACTGTACCGCTGGATGAATGAAAAGAAAGCTTCTTAATCCATTAGATTAAGCAATTTTTAGCAGAGATATTGAGCCTGTCTCAAGTATCTCTGCTAATCATGGATTGAATAAGGAAAATTTTATGTCAGAACATCATGATCATAGCCATGCGGTTGTTACTGAAGGAAATAGTAAGAAATTAATGTTTGCTTTGGGTTTAACGACTACTTTTTTAATAGTAGAAGTTGTCGCTGCTTTTATTACCCAAAGTTTAGCATTACTGTCTGATGCCGCTCACATGTTTACTGATGTAGCCGCATTAGCTATTGCTCTTGCTGCTATCAAAATTGGTAAAAAAGCCGCAGATGATAAAAGAACTTTTGGCTATCAGCGATTCGAAATTTTAGCGGCTCTGTTTAATGCAGTGATGCTTTTTGTAGTGGCGATATATATCGTCTATGAAGCTTACCAACGTTTTACGAATCCTGCTGAAATTCAAAGTATTGGAATGATGATTGTCGCAGTCATTGGTTTGGTCATAAATTTGATTTCAATGAAAATCCTTTCTGCGAGTGCTGAAGGAAGTCTAAATGTGAAAGGCGCATATTTAGAAGTTCTTAGTGATGCACTGGGATCGATAGGCGTGATTATCGGAGGAGTGGTCATTTATTTTACCCAGTGGATGTGGGTAGATACCTTAATCGCTGTGTTAATTGGCTTCTGGGTCTTACCTCGAACTTGGGTTTTATTAAAACAAAGTATCCATATTTTGCTTGAAGGGGTTCCTGATGAGATTGATATTGAGTCGTTAAGAAATGATTTATTGATGCTAGAGGGTGTTGAAGGGATTCATCAGTTGAAAGTCTGGGCTATATCTTCAAAAAACATTCATTTAACTGCTCATTTAGTTGCTCCTAATAGCGATCCAGATCAGCTCTATCAAAAGGCCTTAGACGTTCTAAAACATAATCATAGTATTACTGAAATTACGTTACAAATAGAAAGTACGGAATGTAATACATTGGAACAGCATAAACATTAAAGTGCTGCTCTTTCTACATGGCACTATTGCAAATAACCACGAATGGTAAGCTGAAGACTGTTTTAGCTAAAGGTGCAGCATATGAATCCTTTCCATGGTCGGC
>NZ_JAQIHG010000036.1:0-16767 GCF_035916735.1 Acinetobacter minutum | reverse complement strand
TACTATGATAAAATTAACCCATTAGGTCAGGTGGCCTAACTTAAATAAAAAGTCTCCGACAAACCCGGTACGGTTCATGTCTAGCCAGACGGTCACCTTAGAACACAAACTTAATGACCAAGTCAAATATCGTGGTGTAGCCCGACACTACAATTATTCTTTAGACCGTGAATACAGTAACTCTAGCCCAGCATCGGCTCAGGTAAAACTCAGTCAGATTAAACGAATGCGCGATGAGGATGGAGTCTTTTTACAGAATGAACTTTCCACTGTTTTTCAGACCGGTAATATCAAACACGATACTTTAGTGGGAACAGAATACAGCAAACAGCACAAAGACGAAATATTCTGGCTAGGTGCTACAACCACGACTGATTTATATCATCCTGTGTTGCCGTACTGGACACCAATAAATACTTCAGCTATTCCTAGAGTAAATACCAATAGTGAATTTGAAAATTATGCCGTTTATGTGCAAGACTTGATCAGCTTGAACGACCAGATCAAGGTATTAGCAGGCTTGCGTTATGATGATTTGTCGCAATACCGTCATGATAAAAAAAATAATAGCAGCATTGAGCGTACTGATCACACGCTATCGCCACGTCTTGGTTTAGTGTACCAACCGACCTCCAATTTATCTCTGTATGCCTCCTATAATCAGTCGTTCCAACCCCTTGCTGACTCATTTGTGTTTTATACAAACAGTTCGGACTTAGAACCAACTAAAACAAAAAATCTTGAAGTAGGCACAAAGTGGGATATAAATGATCGCTTGAATATGACCTTGGCATTGTTTGAAATGAGCCAAACCAATATTCAAAATAAAATTCCCAATAGTAATCCTCCTCTTGCCATTTTGGCAGGTGAACAAAAAACTAAAGGTGTTGAAGTTTCCTTTAGTGGCCAGCTGACTGAACAACTTTCTGTATTAGCTGGCTACTCTTACATGGATGGAAAGATCGAAAAATCCACGATAGGCTTGGCCGGTAAACATGCTGCTTTAACACCGAACAATACAGCTAATCTCTGGTTAAAGTATCAACTTGATGACCAGTGGTTTGCAGCAGTTGGTGGCCGAGCAGAATCATCACGTTTTAGCTCACCTGACAATAAAAATGTATTGCCAGGTTATGCAGTTTTCAATGCAGCAGTCGGTTATAAGACAGATCAATATGATGTAACCTTGAACCTCAACAACTTGTTAGACCGTGAATATTTTGTTTCAGGACATAGTGAGGGAAATGATTCCAATATGATGGGTGATCCGATAAATGCTCAACTAGCTGTACGTTATCGTTTCTAGTTGGTCAGTGCATAGATGGCATCATGATGATGTCATCTATAAGGGAGGCTACTAAGGCTTTGTTTCCCAACTGGATTGGCCAGCAGCAACAGCGAATTGGACTGCTCCCAGTATCCTAGACATGAAACAGCCTCATTTTGAATCTGCACAATTTCCTTAGCTGATTTGTAAGTAAAAAAAACCTGCATCTTGGGGAAGCTGCAGGCTATAAAACATGAAAAAAGTCATCCTGTGGAGAATTGACTAAAATCACTATAACTCATAAATATGAGAACTAGTTAACACTAAATTGCACAAATAATACTAATGTCTATCTGAGATAGCATTTTCTCTTTTTGAAACTGTCGAAATTGCTTAAATCACAGCTTCAATTGGCAATAAAGTGTGTTTATAACTGAGTTTTTAGTTTAATTCTGAGTGCCGATGGCTGTAGTAGCATCCAAAACAATAAAGGAATAGCCACCAATCTGCGAGGCTGATTTCATTTATTCTCTTTTCAAATACCTATACACAGCCTGCCGGCTGATATCAAATGCTTTTGCTAGTTCAACTTTGGACGAATACTTCCCTTCATCCCAAGCTTGTCGTAAGGCTTTGACCTGCTCGGGGTTCAATTTATGGACACGACCTTTATATTTGCCCTGAGCTGCTGCAATCTTAATTCCTTCTTTCTGACGTTCTAAGATAATTTCCCGCTCGAATTGTGCAAAAGCACCCATGAGCTGCAACATCAGGTTATCCATCGGAGTGGCCTGAGCAGTAAAGGTAATGTTCTCTTTGATAAACTGGATAGCGACTCCCCTTTTTACAAGCTGATCAACCTCAGTAACTAGATCTTTCAAACTCCGGGCAAAACGATCCATAGAGTGAACAACAATCATGTCTCCTTCACGAACATAGCTCAGCATTTCCTGAAATTTCGGGCGGGCAGTATTTTTTCCAGAAGCCTTATCGATAAAAACCCGGTCGATCTCAATTCCCTCAAGTTGACGTCCAATATTTTGGTCAACAGAACTGACTCTGACATATCCCACCTTATGACCTTTCATCTTGCACCCTACCAGACGCTTATTTCTGCTTATTGTAAATAATGAATATTATATTTAAAAGTTACATGTAACGTATGGATAAATTTTATTTAAATGAGACATAAATTCTGGGGTGTTGTCAGTGTTACTTTAGGGTATTATCTAATATAACGAAATTTGTCTAGGAGAGTGGTGGCAGTCCACCTGTAATTTTGTGACCGCGTGCCCACGACAATAAAAATGGTCTCAATTGACCTTAAATGCTCTCAATCCACGATCACTTTATCACCATCTTAGTAGCTTTTTGATCAATTGCTTTTTTTAAAAAAAGAAACTAATATGTTTCCCATAACAACTAAAAGCAACCAATGTGTCTACAATGAGTGAATCTTTACTTCAGCAAATCAAAAAAAGACGAACCCTATTGGGCTTAAAGCAAATTGATATGCAATCCCGTACAGGCATTTCAAGACAGCAGTACCAAAAACTGGAAAGTCAGGGCAATCCTCGATTAGAGACCTTAGAAATTATCGCGGCAGGATTAAATGCTCAACTGATGCTCATCCCTGATGATAAGGTTCATTTGATCAGACAATTATTGAATGATGAAATTAAAGTCACTATTGAAGATCAGGATGACTTAATGACCAACCCATGGAAGGGTCTTCTCGGAGAAGAGGAACCATGAATACTGTTGCCGTCCTGAAATTAACATTACATCACGCTGTCGTTGGATACTTGGCAGGATTTCAGAGCGGAAAAAATATTCTGGTTTTTACAGATGCTTTCCGCTTTGATCAGCAACGCCCGACCTTGAGCCTGCTTACTTCTCCCTTGTATCCTCAAGCGGATAAGATTTTAGAAAAGACCTATGTTACACATCAGCGCTTACACCCCTTGCTATCAAACTTGTTACCAGAAGGTGCATTACGTGAACTGATTGCACAAAGCCTCAAAATACATATAGACAATGAATTTCAGTTATTGGCAGCTTTAGGTCATGACTTACCTGGAGCACTCATTGCGACCCCATTAGATCCACAAGAAATTCCAGATGAAATAAAATTCAAACTGCAGATCTCGAATCCAGATCAGATTTTAAAGCAAGAGATTCGAACAGATAATAAGTTTTCCTTGGCCGGCGTCCAAATGAAGTTTTCCATGAAAGCCAAAGATGGGCGTTTTACACTAGCACAGGCAACGGAAGCGGAAACGGCTCTACTCGGGGACTGGATTATCAAAACTCCTTCTTCCAGACATGCTTTTGTTCCGCTAAATGAATATTCTATGATGACCCTTGCCAAAATGGTCGGAATAGATGTCCCTGAGATTCGCTTGGTAGATATGGCACTCTTACAAGACCTGCCACCATTAAATTTACCCCAAGAGCAATATGCTTTTGCAATCAAAAGATTCGATAGACAGAGTACTGCTGATACTACAGAGCTTATTCACATCGAAGACTTTGCTCAGATCTTCGGCGCATATCCACAGCAGAAATACAGCACCACAAATTATGAGCAGATAGGAAAGATCATTTATCAATTTTCAGATAACAAAATTCTTGATATTCAGAAACTTGCTAGCCGCTTACTCATCAATATTTTACTCGCCAATGGAGATGCGCACTTAAAAAACTGGAGTATGATTTATTACGATAAAAGTGCACCAAGATTATCACCCGCATACGATATATTAATGACCAGTGTATATATTGAAAATGAGCGTCATTTCGCATTAAATCTTGCCAAAAATAAAGATTGGTATTTAGCCGAGATGAAGCATTTTAAGCAGTGGGCTGAAAAAGTCGGTGTTCCATGGCGTGTTATTGAAAAACAACTTCACGCGATCATGGACAAAGCACGCTCAGTATGGCCAGCGCTATTACTAGACTTACCTATGATTTCTGCTCATAAAGAAAAATTAAGAGAACATTGGAAAAAATTGCATCCAGACTTTCAGATACTTACAGATGATTAGGGGAACCTGTAAAAGGCTAAAATTTCTCAAACAATCTCATCACATCATTTTCCGTAAGTTTTGCTTCGCCCTCATGATCGGTGCTTAGAATAGACTGTGCCAGTTCTGCTTTATTTTGCTGCAAAGCAATAATTTTTTCTTCTATGCTTTGGTTAGTAATCAGCTTATATACAAATACAGGCTTGTCCTGTCCAATTCGCCATGCACGATCTGAAGCTTGATCTTCAGCAGCAGGGTTCCACCATGGATCATAGTGAATGACCGTATCTGCGGCGGTCAAATTCAGGCCAACCCCTCCCGCCTTCAGGCTGATTAAAAACACCGGCACTTGTCCAGACTGAAATGCAGCAATAGCTTCATCTCGTTTCTTGGTTTTCCCGGTCAGTTTCACATAGTCAATTTCCGCATGCTTGAGTCGCTGCTCAATCAATTCCAGCATCGAAGTAAATTGCGAAAAGATGAGAATTTTTCTTCCCTCTTCCACCATCGGAACGACCATATCCATCAACTGTTCAAGTTTGGCAGAGTGTGCCTGCCCGGTTTTAACTGAATCCAGTTTCAGCAAACTAGGATGGCAGCATACCTGACGTAGCTTCAGCAAGGCATCTAAAATTTGAATTTGACTACGTTTAAAGCCTTTTTCTGCCACAATTTTCTGAATGCTTGCCTGCATCGTGGCGCGAACAGCCTCGTATAGCTTGGATTGCTGTTCATTCATATCAATATTGACTTCAATCGTGGTTTTTTCTGGCAATTCTTTGGCGACTTCAGTTTTTAAGCGACGTAAAATGAAGGGCTTAATCCGATTGACCAGTTTTTGCCTTAATTGCTGATCACCCCTTTTTTCAATAGAATGACGGTATTTTTTATTAAAAATTTCTTGTGAATATAAAAATCCTGGCATCAGGAAATAAAATAAAGACCACAATTCACCCAAATGATTTTCCATCGGGGTACCGGTTAGACACAGACGATGTCGTGCTTTTAATTGCCGTACTACCTGTGCAGCTTTGGCACGCGGATTTTTGATATTCTGCGCCTCATCCAAAATGAGTTGATGATATTCATATTGCTTCAGTTGTTCTTCATCTCTCGCCAAGAGCGGATAGGTGGTTAACACAATGTCATAGTGCGGAATCTGCTCAAAATACTGATGGCGGTCGGGCCCCTGTAGCAGCAATACCTTGAGATCGGGAGTAAATTTCTGCGCTTCTTTGATCCAGTTATGCATCAGCGATGTTGGCGCAATAATTAAGGCGGGGCTGTCCTGCAAATGTCCAGCCTGCTTTTCCATGAGCAAATGCGCTAAAGTTTGTGCTGTTTTGCCCAAGCCCATATCATCTGCCAGAATCCCGCCATGCTGGGTTTCCCTTAAAAACTGTAACCAGCCTAAGCCCTGCTGCTGGTATGGACGCAATTCCCCCTGAAAACCTTTTGGTGTCGGCAATTGTTGCTGATAGCCTTGTTTGAATTTCTGCGCAAATTGCTGCAGGCGATCACTGACCTGCCACACCATCCCAAGATTATGCTGTAATTCTAATAGTTGACTCGCATCATAGCGATCTATGCTACGCTCTTCTTGCTGTAAAATGCTCTGCAGATGCAACAATACCGGCTTAATGTCCTTGGCGGATAGAGCCAAATCGGGTTGATCCGCTGCAGTTTTCAGGGTGAAAATTTGACTGTCATGCAGATGACTAAAAGTCCGCGGATCAAGTAAATCAGGATGTTCTTGCACCAAAGCTACGATTGCATCGAGCAAATCATAACAATTGCCTGCACTGTCCTGAACGGTCGCCCCGATATTGAACCAGTCCTGCTGGCTTTCAGATTCAGTGATGGAAATATTTAAATTTTCAACATATTGCAGCTTAAATGGGCTGTTTTCCAGATGCTCTATCTGCCACCCCATCAATTCAATTTGATTGATGGGTATGAGTTGCCTGATCCAGTCTCCATAGAAAGCAAAAACCATAGAATCGAGACGTTGTTTATCAAGTTTTAATTGCTGGTAATAGCTAAGATCTTTCACCCACTCCAGTGATTCGACCAACAGCTGTAAACGCTGGATTGCCTGTTGTTCATGAACTAAGTCCCGAAGCTGTCGCACCATTTTTCCATGCTGCTCACCAATAAAACTGTCACCTGATGTACCTGCTTTTATTCGCCCACCTGCATAGGAGAATTCAATTTCAGCACAAACAGACTCCTCTAATTTCCAATCAAATTTATCTAAAACACCAAAGCGTAAAATTGGCTGGGGGCTACCGGCAAGGACCTCAACACTCTGAATAGACTCGGGCTGAGGCAGGTTCCCCACATCTGAATATTGATGAGTCAGTTGCTCAAACTCTGGCAAGAGCGTAGATGGAAGATCAGGCATCTGTAAAAAATGGTAGAGCAAATTTGCCGTATATTCACCATATAACTGGGCCACCGTGTTCTGTTGAATATCGACATAACATGGTGGCTGGCTAGCAAGAATGTAGATATGTGGATTTGATTTTAAATCGAGTCGAATATCACCATTGACCAATTCAATATTTAAATGCTCAGTCTGTTTTTTGACACCTTGTTCCCATCTAAATTCGATGTTGTAGCCTTGTTCTGACCATTGAAGTGCAGCATGGCTCTTTTTTTGCCAGTAAACATCGCCACTTTGAATAAAAGATTTGAAGTGCTCCAATGAAATCCCGGAGATATCAAGATTGCTCTGATAAAAGCGTTCGTCGCTGTTTATTTTGGCGTAATAATAAACCTGGTTAAATAATTGCCGTTTTTGTTCAGGTAAAGTCAGATGCTTTCTGGTGATATTCTCATATTGCGTATAATCACTTTCACCGGCAATCGAGCCATTTTTATTGCGTCTGGCCTTCTGCACCACAAGGGTCAATTTCTTTGAGCTGACAGACTGATTTAACAGATAAATTAAACACGTGTTTGTTTTGGCAGGTTGCTCAGGTTCAGTCTGTTGTAAATACCGTTTAAAATCATTCAACCAGCGTTGCGCCTGATCATACCCCTGTTGGCGTTTTGCGATTCCCTGTGGAGATTGAGATTCAGCATAACGCTGCTGAAATTCCAGGCGATATTCCTGAAAGAATAACCGTGCTAAAGCGGCAGCATGTTTACAGTTATATCCAACCGGACAAGTGCAGTCGTCATCGATTAAACGGTCTTTTTGGGGATCATAGGTAATCGCAGTATCGTAATAATCTGTCCCTTCAATTTGGGCATACATCGTGACACCGTCTTTTTCCTCAAAGAACTCAACCGTTTCCCTATCAATGTGTTTAGCATAGCTCAGACTGCGCTGAATAGTTGCGGTACTAAAACGAGATAGAAAATTGATCAATAAGGACATAATTACCAGACACTAAAAATGTTTATACAATTATAACGGACAAAGCTGTCATGTCAGAAACAGTAGCCGAACTGCTCAACCTGAGCACAGATTCGACTCACTCAATAGGAATATTGTGAGTAAAGACAATCAAATCCGAGAAGTTAAACAGTTCATTGAGGTCGAAAATATCCTGATAGAAAGTGATCATTTCTTCACAACAGTTAATTTTAAACCAAATGGGGTCAAAAGTTTTAGCATTGTTTCTAGAGTTGGATTTGCATCTGATCGCTCTAGTTTCTGTAAAGTTTGAAGCGAAATTTTAGTGATCTTGGACATTTCATGTAATGTCAGATGCAGCTCTGTTCTAATGAATTTTGCAATGACATGTATCGGCCAGTCTGGATTAAGCTGAATCATTTCTAAGACATATTGTCTTTTTTTAATTTGCTCTTTTGAGAGAGGGGAGTAAAATGTTTATCCATAACAAATCTCCTTTAATTGTGCGCAAATACCTTCAATGCGATATGCACAATTTTCTAGAATTTCATCATCTATCCCGATAGATTTCATCTGGGTTAAAAGCCCTTGGTAGGAATTGGTACGCTGTGCAGGTCATTATATTGTTTGGCTTCCTCAATACAGTCCGGATTTAAAACCTATTGAAAAAATGTGGTCACGAGTAAAGTCGATTAGAAATAAATTTCGAATCAAAGACATTGATGAATTATTCAAAAAGCATTGTGATAGTTTATTTAGTTTTAGCTATACATGAATTACTTAAGCCGATACCTTTGCTTCGGACTTTTTGGCTTGTCTGGAATGCTACGCTCAATCAAACCCGCATCTATTGCAGGATTCAGGTAATTCTTTTGGAATGTTGCTCGATGGGTTAAACCGACCAATTGCATCAACTCAGCTAAGGTATAATCATCTTGTCCTAATGCTGAAATTAAACGCTGTACTTGATCGCTAACTTGTACGCTAGCTTGAGCGGTGTAATTTGAACTCAGTATTGCATCTAAAATCATCTGTAAAATGAATTCTATAAATGGTGCTGAATCAGTCTGCTCGGTACTCGCCTGCAAAGCTTCATAATAGGCTTTTTGATTCTGATAGATCAGACTCTCAACAGGAATATTTGCAAAAATAGGATTCCATTGACTCAGTATTAGTGTTTGCCACAATCTTCCCATCCGCCCATTACCATCTGCAAATGGATGTATAAACTCAAATTCATAGTGGAATACTGAACTTTGGATCAGTGGATGCTCTTCACTGTCATTCAGCCAATCGAGTAAATCAACCATGAGCCGATTGATCTGATTGGCAGGTGGAGCCATATGTACTACTCGATCACCTGACATTACGCCCACACCACCATGACGATATTGACCGACTTCATCAATCAAGCCTGTCATTAAAATTTGGTGTGCTTGCAATAAGTCTACTTCTTGGCTTGGCTGCCATTGTTGAAATGCTTCATAGGCTTTAATGGCATTACGCACTTCCTGAACTTCTTTCGGAGGTGCAATCACTGTCTTACCGTTTAGAATTGCCGTGATTTGCTCTGTACTCAGCGTATTCCCTTCTATTGCAAGAGAACCTTGAATAGTACGAATACGATTCGCTTTTCTCAGTTTTAAGCTGTCCTGAATTTCCTCTAAAATAGTCAAACGCCCAATATTCTCACTAATCTGAGCAATCAGATGAATGATTTTTGAGGTGATGGTATAAGGCGGTTGATATTTCATAGTGGCTACTCCTGTAAATTCATTTGAGAATGAAATCACAGCTTTCACCCCAAGCAATTAAGCGTCCTTTAAACTCAGGAACTAAAAAATTCAATAAATTGATTGCAATCATGTTTATAAATGGCGGATTCAAGCGGCAAGAGCAACAGTATACAAAAGCCATAATATCATTGGGTGTATACCAGCCCAGTGACTTTCTAAGGCGATTGTTCAACACAGATTCTATCCGCTCTTTTGAAACATGATCAAACGATGAAGATTTTGGCAGATATTGTCTGATCAGACCATTAGTATTTTCATTTGCAAACTCACATGAATCATTAGCAGCGACTGCTGTATGGCTATTAATACAGACAGGTTTATGCAACAAACCCCTTCTCAACTAAAGAATAAAAACCGATCACTCATCAATGCATTTGACTATTGCTGCTTGCCAAATCCAGGATTCCACAGCTAAACAATTTTTATCAAAAGATAAAAAATCGAATTATACAAAAACAGAAGAGGGTCTTATGTTGGTTATTATTGTTGATTACCACATCAGAATTAGTGACCAAAAATCAAAGTACCCCACCCTACCTTAAATTACACCACACAAAATAAAAACCCTATATAACTGTTATATATAGGGTTTATTAAAATACCAATTATGTTATTTAGTGTATTTTATGTCGGTGACTCTTGCCAAGGTTGGGATGCTAGATAAAAAATATGGTTCCCTTATAAATTACTGTTGCTGATCCGCCTTAATTTCAAACAGCAGGATTGCAAAGTTTAAATCTCTTGTCAGAGCTTTCGATAAACATTTATAGTCCATATCAAGTAAATACCAACAAGCTGTATTTGGTTCACCGAAATCCGAAGCTTTAATCCAAACGGGAGAAGCTGATTGCGCACTATCCACTACAAATATATCGCGATAATTGTCCTACTTATCCTCATCGCAGGTTTTGCAGTTTTTCGCTGGTGGCAAGGTCCTCTGGTGGCAAGCTATCGTATTAGCGCAATGCCTCTGGTACAAACAGTAGTGGCCACAGGACGCGTTTCAACGGTCGCCCGTGCACAGGTGGGGAGTGAAATCACAGGCGTGGTACTTGAGCGGCTTGTACAGGAAGGTGATCGGGTTGCACAAGGAGACCTGCTCTTGGTCCTGAAATCGGATGAAATCACGGCTCAGGTTCGACAGGCTGAGACTGCACTGGCCGAGCTCACCAGCAACCGGCGTCCTCAGGCTGCAGTGGACTTGGCCAATGCCAAAGCTCAACTGGAACAGGCTAGCAGGGAAGCCAACCGCAGACGTGATCTTACTGAACCCGGCATCGTCTCGGCTGAAATGCGGGAACAAGCAGAAAAAGCCGAACGCCTAGCGCGGAATAACTTCGAGTCAGCACGCTTAAAAGCGACTGCACTGGCACCTGGCAATGTGGAGGAGAGATTACTACGTGAACGTCTGGCAGCATTACAAGCCCAACTGGCAAAAACCCAAATTCGTGCCGAAACGGCCGGTACCATCCTAACGCGCCATGTCGAACCGGGTGATGTGGTTCAGCCTGGCAAGACCCTGCTGACCATCGCTTTAACAGGGGATACAGAGATTCGTGTACCGCTCGATGAACGCAATTTACCGCAGCTTGCCTTACAGCAGCCGGCGAGCGTCATCGCGGATGCCTATCCCGATCAGCCTTTTCCCGCACGGATCAATTTTATTGCACCAAGCATTGATCCGCAGCGTGGAACCGTGGAAGTTCGTCTAGCGGTGAATCCCGTCCCTGAATTTTTACGTCAGGATATGACTGTTTCAGTGAATATTGAAACAGCTAAACGTGAACGGGCGCTGGTGATCCCGAATGATGCATTAACCGATGTGCAAGGTACCCAGGCAACTGTGCTGTTAGTCCGCCAGGGCAAAATACAGCGCCAGCGCATCACCTTGGGTTTACGCGGTCTGGCGATGTCAGAAGTGATTGCAGGCTTAAAATCTGGTGATGAGGTTCTGGCCACCCCAACCACCTCACTTGCGGAGGGCACTCGCGTACGGGTCAAACAAGAAAAAATCCCCGTTGCAGCGCGTGCCGATGCAGATAGCAAAAATGAACTACCGGTGAAATTCGATTGAAAAAACTACTCGGACGACTCTGGATTGAATGGACCATCGCAGTCAGTTTCTTACGCGAGGGACGCGCACAGTCCATCATGATCACGGTGGGTGTGGCCGTGGGTGTCGCCGTGATCGTGTTTGTTTCCGCATTAATACAGGGTTTGCAGTCGAATATTATCCAGCGCACTTTGGGTACGCAGGCGCATATCCGCGTGCTGTCTCCGGATCAGGTGAATCAGGTCATCCCGGCCAAACCCGGCACTTTACAATTAGTGCTGGAAGATAAACGCGCGCAGCGCCTGCGTTCAATCAACAACTGGCAACAAGTGACAGCCACTCTCGATCAGCTGCCGGTACTCACCGCGGTCTCTCCCGTGGTCTCGGGTCCAGCCTTTGCCCAGCGCGGTGATGCTCTGGAATCCGTCGCGCTGGTGGGGATTGATGTAGAACGTTATCAGAAGATCATCCCGCTCAAAAACTATCTGATCAGTGGCCAGCTGCGTGTAGGTGCGGACAACGTGCTAATTGGCAGCCAGTTGGCGGATGACTTAGGTGTGCAGGTTGGTAGCAAACTACGCTTGGATACTGGCCAGCAAAACAGTGCCGTGGTGAATATTGCCGGGATTTTTGAACTCGGTGTGCGTGAACTGGATGCACGTTATGTTTATCTGGACCTGAAACAGGCACAATCCCTGCTCAGTCTTCCGGGCGGGGTTACGGTCATCGACCTGACCGTTGCCGACATCTTTCAAGCCAACGAGATTGCTGCACAGGTCGAACGCTTAACTTCTCTGCAAGCCGAAAGCTGGATCAAAACCAATGCACAGCTCATGAATGCAATTTCCGCGCAGAGCCTGTCGACCAATATGATTATTGTCTTTGTGGCCATTTCGGTGGCCTTTGGCATTGCCAGTGTCTTATCGGTCAGTGTCGTGCAACGAACCCGGGAAATTGGCATTATGCGAGCGACGGGTGCAACCCGACAGCAAATCTTGCGCATTTTCCTGTTTCAGGGGGCCATGTTTGGCCTGCTTGGATCGGTGCTGGGCAGTGCCGTGAGTTATGCACTGGTCTGGGTGTTTAATCACTTCGGCCCGGGTTTATTTTATATTCCCGTGTCGAGCAAACTGGTGCTGCTGGCGTTGCTACTGGCAACACTCACCGGTGTCTTAGCTGCCGCTGTACCGGCTCGCCGCGCGGCAGCACTCGATCCTGTGGAAGCGATTCGTCATGTCTGATCCTGTCCATGAAGTTCTGCGCTTGGAGGCGCTGCGCAAGTCTTACAATATTGGTCAGCCCAATGAGGTTGAGGTCTTGCATGGCCTTGATTTATGTATCGATCGCAGTGATTTTGCCGCCCTGATTGGCCCTTCCGGCTCGGGTAAAAGTACCTTGTTGAATATTCTGGGTTTACTGGATCGGCCGAGCAGTGGTGAGCTTTATCTGTTAGGCCAGGCCACCAGCCAAATGGATGATGCAGGGCGTACAGCTCTACGCGGACACAGCATTGGTTTTGTTTTTCAGTTTCATCATCTGATCCAGGCCTTTACAGCACTCAATAATGTGCTGATGCCATTGATGCTGACACATGGCAAACCTGATCGAGCTGCCTTGGACAAAGCTCGTGCTTTGTTGGCCGCCGTGGGGCTAGAAAAGTTTGCGGATCGCAAACCGAATGAACTCTCTGGCGGTCAGCAACAGCGCGTCGCGATTGCCCGAGCGCTGATCACCGATCCGGCCTTATTGCTGGCCGATGAACCTACTGGAAATCTGGATACTCAAACCGCAGCAGAAGTGTTTGAACTGTTCCGTAAAGTCCATGAAGAACGTGGCTGTGCCGTACTCTTAGTAACCCATGATCCACGCCTGTCTGCCACCTGTGATCGCACTATCCATCTGGTGGATGGTCGTATCCAGAGCGATACACTGAATAATGCAATCGCTACACCGGATCAATATGGGTGATCACATCAATCACGCGGTGTTGCTGCATCACCCGGTTTCTTGCATTCACTGAAATATCATGGCCTTGGCGCACATTGAGTGTACCATCGACCTCAATATGAGCATCCACGATGATCATATCACCCATTTTACGGGTACGGATGTTATGCACGCCAAGAATACCCTCTGTCGCCAGGAATGTCTGTTCAATGGCCTGGATTTCATGCTCCGCTGCGGCACGATCCATCAGATCACTTAAGGCTTCCCAGCCAAATTCCCAGCCCATTTTGATAATCATCAAACCAACAATTAACGCCGCGATCGGATCCAGAATCGGATAACCCAACAGGTTGCCGCCAATCCCGACCATGACCACCAGCGAGGAAGCCGCATCTGAGCGTGCATGCCAGGCATTGGCCACCAGAATGCTGGATTTGACTTTCTTGGCCACTTTTAGCATATAGCGGAACAGGAATTCCTTGCCGACCAAAGCCAACATCGCGATATATAAGGCAACCGCTTGTACCTTAGGAATTTGTTCAGGGTTCAGAATTTTTTCCGTGGCCACCACCAGCATGCCCACGCCAACCCCAAGCAACAGTAATCCCAGAATAAAAGACGCGGCATTTTCGAAGCGGTAATGACCAAAGGGATGATCCTCATCGGCATCTTTTTGACTGTGATGATTGGCAAACAGTACGATGAAGTCGGCGATCAAATCACTTAAGGTATGGATACCATCGGCAATCAAACCTTGCGATTTGGCAAAAATCCCCACCACAATCTGGAAGATCGACAAAAACAGGTTCACAAAAACACTGACCCAGGTGGTTTTGCTGGCAGCTCGGGCACGTTCTTCGGGACTAATTAAATCATCTTCATGCGTATCGTCATCGAAATGCTGTACAGACATGGCTGCTCCAGTCGCTAGTAAACTTTTAGGAATCGGGGAGATTAACCACAATGGATCGAGATTTCTCTAACCAGTGGATAAATTCTTCCCAGCCATTTGCTCACGTCTTCCAGATTAGAAATAAAAGCGGTGATTCAAATGGCAAGCGTCCTATTTTTATCAGGATTAAATTTAATTTTATGATACAAGGTTGCACTTAATGCTGGCTTAAAATTTTTTAGTTCTATTTGGACGTGATGATTATGCAATTAAAAAATCAGGTTACCCAGCATAATAAACGTCATAAGCAATTTTAAAAGTCTCCGTGTGCAGGGCGGTCAAAGTGGCTAGATCCTGATAACCACCAGCCAGTACAAACATCAGCGGAATTTGATGCTGCCTGGCCAATCGAAAGACCAGTTCATCACGCTGGCGGATATATTCCGAGCTGAACCAAGACGAACCGCAGGGATCATCCTGATGACAGTCCATGCCGGCCTGATAGACAATTAAATCGGCTTGCCAAGCCATCGCGCGGTCAAACGCTTCAATAATCGCGTCACGATATTGTGCAAAATTACCATGCTGTTTATGGATCTGGCGTGTCAGCGCACGCTCATAACTGCGGCAACCCGAAGCCAAGGCAAAGATGCTGAAATTAAATAGATTATTTAGTCTCAGGGTAAATTCTGCCGTCCCATCGCCACCATGCTGGTCACAATCCAACACGAAGATTTTTTTCTGCGGAAACTGCTGGGCAATCAGGGCGAGTCCATTAAAGGTACAAAAGGCAACGCCGCATTGATATTGCGCATGATGAAATCCCTGGGCGATATTCGCAGAAATCCGGTGTTGCCAGGCCAGCTCCGCCGCTTGAATCTGCCCGGCATTGATCCGGTAAATGGCATCTCTTAATTGCGTATTCCACTGTTTAAAACCCTGAAACGTAGCTAATTTTCTCGGTGTTCCAGTATCAAAGGCCTCGACATAGGCGGGATCGTGTAATTGTTTGAGCAAGTCCAAATCAATCAGCTCTGGCTCATGAAACTGAAAACCACCAGAGGCCTCTAGGGCCTTGGCCACAGCGGTTAATTTTTCCATGCTGTTGGTATGCGTTGTTGCATAATAATGCGGAGAATAACAGACCTGTAACATGGGTTTAGTTCCGAATTTGCGCTGAGGCGATGTCGGCAAGTTGTTGCAGCATTGTTGATTCCGGGCTAAATAAGCCATTGTCGATTTGCTGCTGGAAATGTGTGCTAAAGGTACGTGCACGATTTTCTGGAGAAACCGCGAGCGTGGTTAAACGTAAATACCAAAATCCGGGAATTTCGCTATAGGGAATCACAAAACCAGGTAAATGCTGATTTTCAGTTTTATTTTGAATGGCCGCGGCATCGTACTGTACAGAGAATAATGAACCTGCAGGCACACAAACCCCATTCATCAACACCGGCTTTAAACTGATACAGGAATGGTCATCACCCATATTCAGCTTTTCCAGCAATAACGGCTGATAATGCTGATCAACAATAATATTTACCTGACCTTTTCTTAAAATGCGTCCATGTGCAATTTTTAAGAAAAAATTCTCGGCCATTGGGCAGGAACCAACTTTGGGTTTTTCAGCCAAGGTCGGCAATTCAACCAAGTTGGTTAGCAAAGGTGTTTTCGGCAGAATAATATCTGCGAGCATTTGGATAAATAAACGGCTTTCTTCTTTTTCAGCCTGTTGTGCCAATTGCCGCAGTTGGTTTTGAAACTCGATTTCCCGGATTAACGCCGAGTTCCAATCAGCCTGATTATGCTGTACCAGCACCGCTACCTCAGGGTTCTGGTCTAGATTGTGCCAATCTTGAATCGGGGTCTGCTTGAGCAGGGTTTTCAGCACTTGTCCTTCGGTCTGTTTAAACAGTTTTAAATCATGCAATTCACTCGCTATCCGAGGCAGATTAATAAAATCCGCCAGTACCCGAGTCGCTTGCGTAAAACCACAACCACGTCGTTCAGTTTGATGCGAAAAATGCTCATTCAGCATTTCAGTCAGTTTTTCACAGAGCGGATATTGATGTTGTTGAAAGAGTTGAACGATTTCGTGGTCTAAGCTTTGCATCAGTACAGGTATAATTCTTGTAAGGTGTTCTATATTAAACATATTTAAGCTGATATTTAAAATAATATTTGTTTGGTCACACTCAAATTTTGCTCTTTATTTTAAACAGCTCGCCTTCAACTAATATTACCGCCACATAAACAAGACTTATTTAGATCTCATTCTCAGTGAATTTAAATCCTCTGCCTGAGTCAATTTCAGCTCATTGAGTCCACGACAAATATCATGGATGGGCTTTGTTGCACAAAGATTTGAAAGGCAAAGCGCCCCTAATTGAGCCAAATTTAAGGCGTAACTTGGGTAAGTGGT
>NZ_JAQIHG010000035.1:0-17403 GCF_035916735.1 Acinetobacter minutum | reverse complement strand
AATCAACAGGGTTTTCGGTCTCTAAGTACTTTTTAAAGGGAACATCATCGACTCAAATCTCTATTTGCAACAGTGCCGGAAATAAAGGAAAAAGAACTGAATGAATTTTTAGCTTTAGTTAAACGCTACTTATAACTTTAAAGCACAGTCTTTTAAATAAAAAAACTGTGTGCGCACCTATTAATGACAGTGGTAATCACCAGTTTTACTGTTGGTATGACAACCCTGTGAGTTCGTTCCCCCAGAATGAGCATTCGCATAGGTAAATGACATGCCTATAAAGCATATTAATAAAATTCTTTTCATCTTAATCCCTCTCAAATAATTAGAATATCAACTGTATGATATTTAATAAAAGCCAACATGGCTTAGACTATTTCCAAATATATAAAGTAAAGCCAACAAAACTTTAAATGTATATAAAAAATGGTTAAATAATTGCAAGGGGGGCTTTAAAACGTTTTAATCGTAAAGCATTTCCTAGTACAAATATTGACGAGAGAGCCATTGCACCAGCAGCAAATACAGGAGAAAGTAGCAGTCCAAATTGCGGATAAAGTACACCTGCTGCAATAGGAATCAGAGCTGCATTGTAAACAAATGCCCAAAATAAATTTTCACGAATATTGGTTATAGTCGCTTTGCTTAAAGCGATAGCATTCGGCACTCCTTTCAGGTTGCCAGACATCAAAACCACATCAGCAGCTTCAATAGCTACGTCTGTACCTGTACCTATCGCTAAACCAATATCTGCTTCTGCAAGTGCAGGGGCATCATTAATGCCATCTCCAACATATGCGAGTTTACCATATTGATTTTTTAATTTTTTAACGGCCTCTATTTTACCTTCAGGTAAGACTTCTGCAATAACCTCATCAATACCTAGTTTTTTTGCAATCGCTTGAGCTGTATGACGGTTATCACCTGTAATCATGGCAACCTTTAAACCTAACTGATGTAACGCTTCAATTGCAGCAAATGTTGATTCTTTAATTGGATCTGCTACAGCAATAATGGCAGCAAGTTTCTGGTCAATCGCAACATAGAGAGGGGTTTTTCCTTCTTCTCCCAAACGATCCGAAAATTGAGAAAAAACATTAGGATTCAAACCTAGTTTTTCCATATATCGATCTGCACCAATATGAACCAAATGTTCAGACACCGTTGCTTCTATTCCATAGCCCGTGACTGACTTGAAATCAGCAACAGGAGACAGGATCAATTCCTTATCTATAGCGGCTTGTACAATTGCTCGAGCAATAGGATGCTCAGACTTTGATTCAACGGCTGCCATAAGTGAAAGTACGGCATTGTATTCAAACCCTTCTAAGACATGCAGATCGGTTAAAATTGGTTTCCCTTCAGTCAGGGTCCCTGTTTTATCAACAGCAACCACTTTAGTTTCTTTGAGCAGCTGCAAAGCTTCCCCTTTACGGAATAAAAGACCCATTTCAGCACCACGCCCAGTTCCCACCATGATTGATGTAGGCGTTGCAAGTCCCATTGCACAAGGACATGCAATAATGAGTACCGCAACTGCATTAACTAAGCTAAACGTTAGGGCGGGCTCAGGGCCGAAGATAAACCAAGTAATAAAAGTTAAAAGAGAGAGACCCATTACTACAGGTACAAACCACATGGTAATTTTATCAACCAATGCCTGAATAGGCAGCTTGGAACCCTGTGCCTGTTCAACCATTCGGATGATTTGAGAAAGCACTGATGAACTACCAACAGAGGTGGCTTTGATATTTAAGCTGCCACTTTGGTTAATTGTTCCTCCTACCACAGTAGAGCCTATCGTTTTTTCAACGGGCATAGGCTCGCCAGTAATCATGGATTCATCAATAAAACTTTGGCCGTGAATAACTTCACCATCGACAGGGATACGCTCGCCTGGTCTAATCTCTACAATCGTTCCTGTTTGAACTTCGGCAATCGGAACTTCTATCACCTGATTATTGAGCTGTATTCTGGCAACTTTAGGCTGCATTCCAACTAGATGTTGAATTGCTAAAGACGTTCGGCCTTTTGCCTTGGCTTCAAAAAATCTACCTAATAGAATTAAAGTGATAATAACCGCTGCAGCTTCATAATAAACATTGACCGTGCCTTGTGGCAGGACACTTGGAAAGAAAGTAGCAACCACTGAATAAAGATAAGCAGCCAATGTTCCTACAGCCACCAAGGAATTCATGTCTGGTGCTAAGCGGAATAAACTTGGGATGCCCTTTTTAAAGAAGCGTCGGCCTGGAAAAATTAATGCTACTGTGGTCAAGAAAAATTGCATTAACCAGCTATTTTGTTGGCCAATGTTATCCATCATAAACGTATGAAAGGCGGGAATCAGGTGTGATCCCATTTCTAAAATAAAAACGGGTAGAGTCAATAAGACTGACAAAATTAAATCTTTTTTAAGTTTTTCTAATTCAATATTTTTTTTATCTTGAAAGCTTTCCGTAGTTTGATGAACTGACTTTGCTTCAAACCCTGCTTTGGTGACAGCCTGAATTAACGAGTCACGAGTGACAGATGAGCTTGCCTGAATAGTCGCTTTTTCAGTAGCCAGATTTACATGAGCTGATTCCACACCCTCAACAGATTTTAAGGCCTTTTCTACTCGACCTACACAAGAAGCACATGACATACCCTCAATCGTAAGCTCTATTGGTTGCAGCGCTTCCACTTCGTAGCCTGCTTTTTCTACGGCTTTAATTAAAGTAGCGCGATCAAGTGGTTGATGCGCATAAATGACTGCTTTTTCGGTAGCCAGATTTACATGAGCCGATTCAACACCCTCAACAGATTTTAAAGCTTTTTCCACACGGCCTACACAAGAAGCACATGTCATCCCCTCAATCTCTAATGTTTCACTATAGTGTGGCGTATCAGTCATTTCGGTACTCATATACGATCTCTATCATTTAGATATGCTGAGTTCTATATGCGAAGATCAGCTCGAACCAAGATTAGGGGGAATTCAGGGATTACTTTTATTTCAAGCAAGTACAGGTTTTATCTGTACGATGAGGAAAATAAGAGAGAGTAAAAGTGGTAAGGAATTCCCACTGTTACTCTAACAGAGATTAAGCAGGATCAGCTGTAAATCCACGCTCACTGAGAGTGGCAATGACTTGATCCTGACTCACCGTTGTGTTGATTTCAACAATACGGTTTTGTAAATCAATATCGAGTGAGGCATTCGAGTCGAGCTCTTTAATTGCGGTAGTAATGCCGCGTGCACAACCACCACAAGTCATATTAGCGATGTGAAATTTCATATGTTGCTCCTTTTTAACAAAACATTTGTTTAAAACATTAGAACAGTAACTCTAAACTTTCACCATACAACCAGCCTTTTTCTGAATCAGTTACTCGCTGTAACTTGGTCTGTTTACAACCTTACAGTTTTCTTCAGAGTATTCCAAAGAAGAGTGTTCTAATGACTACAGTAAAAGTACTTAACCAACATTAATGTGACTTTAAAATGACATTTTTGTCATCTACGATCACTCTGAAATTTATAAGATTAGTTATTTCAATCAATGGTAGTGAACTGAATAGATGAGACCGTTATGGGTTGAAGATAAGCTAAAAACCGGTGACTACCTTTATGTATAATGCCTCATGATGCGATTTTACTGTTCTGATTGTCGTAAGTTGGCAGTCCAGTAGAAACTTTATTGCTCAGCTACAAAAGATAAATGCAGTAATGTTAAATTTCCTCAATTCCCTTATTTTGAAATTCTCTTATTCAATACCCACGACAGTGGTTATATAGCCTGTTGTTAATAGAATTGATAGACCTAATAACATCTCAAATAAAATGGCATGACTAAGGTGTTTAGCGAATTTAGGATGTTGAAGACGCGGGGTGAAATACCATTTGTTGAAGGCAGCTAAAAGTAGAATACCTATAACAAAAAACATTTTAACCATGAAACCATAGCCATATGCAGTATTGATTAAGGTATTAAAATCTTTAATTAAAAGAAGAGCTACACTAGCGCCACAGGCGATTAATATCCCAACAATGAAAGCAGCAATACGTCCAAATACATGCATGCGATCTTTTAAAGGTAAACCACTTATTTCCCGGCTGGTTTTCCATAACGGATATAAAGACCCCATCCATAACGACATAACTAGAATATGGATTGATAATAAAATTTGAGCAAGTAAGGTTAAATTAGCGACATGTCCGAGCTGGGAAAAACTAAAAATAATCGGGAGAAGTAAAACACAAAATATTGAACTTTCAATTATAGAAAAATGACCTTTGTTCCTGTTAAGTTTAACCACCATGAGAAGAAGTAAAAGAGCAAAACTAATAGAACGAAGAACGTATATATACCCCGTCGGAGTATTAACCAATATATTAATATACGTGGGGTCCACCATACCTGTAATACCAGTATTGGCAAAACTACCAATCAGAATAAAAAATCCCAAGGTACTGGAAATTAGGCCTAATCCAGCGCCAATTGTAATATATTTAAGAATCGATTCTTTTAGTTCAAGATATTGTCTAAGTAAAAAATAGCAAAAGGCTCCACCAACGACAAAAGCTACACTTAAATATAAAATAACCTTAGTTAACCAAGTGGCCCACATCCAATATTCAGAAATCATTATTTTTGTCCATTCTAGAACAACATGCCAGCACCTCACTGACATGTTGAAAGGTAATCAATTCTTATTTAGTTGATTTGATAGTGAAACTATATTCACCATTCATATTGTGACCATCTTTCCCCATTGTTGTCCAGACAACGGTATATTTACCTTTTTTCAGTTTCGGAAGAGCGACATCAAAGGATTTCTTTAAGTCATGAGTAACTTTATATTTTAAAGGAACATCTCTTCGCTGAGCATCCAGTAACTTAATATTCATCAACATAACCTCTGCACCAAAGTTAAGGGTCAAGTTCTTTGGTTGACTAAGGATAGATGCATTTTCCGCAGGAATCGCACTCACTAAACTCACATGAGCGAACGTAGTTGTAGTAGCCACAATCATCGTTGCAGCTACTACAACATTACGTAGAGCAGTCATTTTATTTTGAAATAATTTCATTTACGTTTCCTCTTGATTCGTTAGTTCATTAGAGATGACTTTATAAAATCTATATTTAATGAGACCACATCATCTCCTCTTATATTTCAATTATTAGTGAGAGACAGAAACAGAGCGATGACTTCAAAATTACATTTTTGTCATTTTTAAAATTTAAAATCTTTAACTATTAAAATAATCTTATTGAAAAATAATGATCATTTAACAAACAAATTATGTAGGTGGTTGATTTATGAAATGTAGTAATCATTTTGTCTAAGAAAATAGTAGCTATTTAATTTTTTATATTTTAGTTTAAATATAAACATGTTATGTTTAATTTGATCTAATATAAATTTGTGGGCTAAGCACATGACTCAAACACGTCCAAGAATGACCAAATTATTTGAACAGCTTGGTTTAGCTTCTACTGAAGAAGCAATTGCAAAATTCATAGAGAGCCATCAGCTAGCTGGAGATGTTTTTTTAACACAAGCAATTTTTTGGACTGATGCTCAACGTCATTTTTTAGAAGAAAAACTACACTCTGATGGTGAATGGACGACAGTGATTGATCAATTAAATGAGTCTTTACATGAAAATTCAGTAAAATAATTTTCCGTTAGTATTAAGGATCTACATTCTTCCCTGCATTGAATACAACTCATTCATACAGTAGTACTGTTTTGGAGATGGAATCTCTATTATATAAGTAGTAGATTCCTTACTCTGAAATTTGGATTATAAACCCTAATATTAAAAATAATCTTCTTTACCTTCTATCTAATAAATATACCAATAAGTTTAATAATTAAATTATCCACCCTTTTTTCTATAAAAAACTATTTTGATCAACTGTATTTTTTCTTTAAAGGAATAACAGTGTAAATTACATTAAGAATGTGTCTCTAACTAGCCTTGGAGTCATCTAATCATTTCATTTTTATTTTTTTAAGCACATAAAATCATAACAACTTTAATAGTTTTAAAAGATTAATATTAAATAAAATTTTTGTCATCTCAGCATAGACTATATATTTCGAAAAGATCTCAAAATTACATTTTTGTCATTTTTAAAAATAATTAATTAATAGTGCTAAAATTTTTAAGAGAGACAGAGAATAACCAAAAATTTCATCAGTTTAGTAGTCAAATTCCTAGTCTCTGTTCAGTACTAAAACATAGCTTTTACTTCCAAATTATTTAAAGGAAAAAATTATGATGAAATTCAAAAACATTTTTTTGGGCTTATGTATCGCAGCCGCGTCATTGAATACATTTGCACAGCAATCCGATGAACACAAAGATCACCACCCTGAAAAAACAGCACCATCTGCAGTAACAATTAAGCAAACAGTTACCAGCACCACTGCTACAGATAAAATGGCTGCAATGGATCAACACATGAAGGCGATGCAAGCCATGCATGAGAAGATGATGGCTGCAAAAACCCCACAAGAACGTCAGAAACTTATGGCTGAGCACATGAAACTCATGCAAGGAGGTATGAGTATGATGAAACAGATGGGCAGCCAAAGCATGAATGCAAATATGGCTGACCGTCAGCAGATGATGGAAAAACGTATGGACATGATGCAATCCATGATGCAGATGATGATGGACTGTATGCCTCCGTCAGCAACTAAATAGTTACCCATGAATTAGGGGAAAGCACCATGAATCACCAACACCAAGAAAATAATTCAGTACCTAACTTCTGGTCTACACGTTATGCCATTGGTCTAATCGTGCTGGGTGGTATCGCAGCTTATTTTCTATTAACGGAACATTTAGCCCACGTTATCGGTGCTTTGCCTTATTTATTCCTTTTAGCGTGTCCACTGATGCATATTTTTATGCATGGTGGTCATGGGCATAACCACTCGCAGCAAAAAAAATCCGATATATCTGATAACAAAAAATAGCTCTTATCAGGAGATCCATCATGAATCATGCGGAATCGGCTTATGGTTTATGGACGCTGGTTATCATTAACTCAGCAGTTTTTATCATGTTCGCTTTCAGTTTTTTTAGACCTTCCACTGCGCGCGATTGGCGTACATTTGGGGCCTTTTCGGCTTTTATCATTGCTCTATTTGTCGAAATGTATGGTTTTCCTTTAACCATTTACCTGTTATCTGGTTGGCTTCAAACTCGCTTCCCTCAACTTGACTTACTTTCTCATAATGCAGGTCACTTGTGGTCAACGCTATTAGGTGAAAAAGGTGATCCACATTTTGGCATTTTGCATATCGCCAGTTACGTTTTCTTGGGCTATGGATTTTACCTGTTATCAACGTCATGGCACGTGCTGTACAACGCGCAACGTCAGCATTCTTTAGCGATCACAGGCCCTTATGCACGTATACGTCACCCACAATACGTGGCTTTTGTGATGATCTTGCTGGGTTTTTTATTGCAATGGCCAACTTTACTGACACTGATTATGTTTCCAATCCTACTCTTAATGTACAGCCGCTTGGCAATTAAGGAAGAGGCTGAAATGAGTAAACAGTTTGGCGCTGTCTATGACAGCTATGCTCAACAGACTCCGAGATTTATTCCAAAATTCGGCCATAAAACCACTTTTCCATAAGAGAATTATTTATGTCAGATCAAAAAAATCATAACCAGGACCATATGGCACAGGCTACAACAGACGTACTGAAAGACCCAGTCTGTGGTATGACCGTCACTGAAGAATCGAAATACCATGAGGAATTTAAGGGGAAAACTTACTTTTTTTGCAGTGATAAATGTCAATCAAAGTTTCATAGCAGCCCGGTGCAATATATCGCTAAACCCGCAACGACGACTGCCGATGCACATACACAGCATCATCAGACTGTTCAACACGTTAATGCGGCAAGCACAACAGGTACGACCATCTATACATGCCCAATGCATCCAGAAATCAGGCAAGATCATCCTGGAAACTGTCCTAAATGCGGAATGACACTGGAGCCACTCATTCCTGAATTAGAGGAAGATGAGAATCCGGAGTTACGTGATTTCCGCCGACGCTTCTGGTGGACACTGCCATTGACCATCATCGTGACTTTTTTGGCGATGTTTGGTCATCAAATGAACCTGTTCAATATGGCTGTTCAGAGCTGGATTGAACTGGTGTTGTCACTCCCAATTGTACTTTGGGCAGGTTGGCCATTTTTTTCCCGGGGTTGGCAATCGGTTGTGAATCGCAGCCCGAACATGTGGACGCTGATTGGTTTGGGCACTGGAGCTGCATTTATTTATAGTGTGGTCGCAACCATTGCACCGCAAATCTTCCCAGACTCATTTATTTCCATGGGTCGTGTCGCTGTTTACTTTGAAGCTTCAGCGGTCATCATTTCATTGACCCTACTGGGACAAATATTGGAGTTAAAAGCACGTTCGCAAACTTCTGCTGCAATTAAGTCACTCCTTGGGCTCGCTCCTAAAACAGCTCGCCGAATCCTGCCTGATGGAACTGAAGAAGATGTTCCTCTAACGCATGTCCATGTAGGAGATTTACTCAGAATTCGCCCAGGTGAAAAAGTGCCTGTGGATGGTGTAATCACTGAAGGAAGTAGTTCAGTGGATGAATCGATGCTGACAGGTGAACCTTTACCGATCACTAAACGCATCGGTGATAAAGTCATTGGTGCTACCCTGAATACCAATGGTTCCCTAATCATGCGTTCAGAGAAAATTGGTTCAAGTACCATGTTGTCTCAGATCGTACAGATGGTGGCGCAAGCTCAACGATCGAGAGCACCAATGCAACGCATGGCTGATCAGGTTGCAGGTTGGTTTGTCATGGCTGTAGTAGCCATTGCCTTGCTTACCTTCTTTGGATGGGGACTGTTCGGCCCAGAAGAGTCGAGCTGGGTTTATGCATTAATCAATGCTGTGGCAGTACTCATTATTGCCTGTCCTTGTGCACTAGGCTTGGCAACTCCAATGTCTATCATGGTTGCAACGGGTCAAGGTGCTACTCATGGTGTGTTGTTCCGCGATGCAGCAGCCATTGAGAATCTACGCAAGATTGACACACTAATCATCGATAAAACAGGTACGTTAACTGAAGGACGCCCTGTATTCGATCGTGTGGTTGCCGCATCAGATTTTGACGAATCTGAAGTATTACGTTTAGCCGCCAGTCTTGATCAAGGCAGTGAACACCCGCTAGCCGAAGCGATTGTAAACGCAGCACACGAACGTGGCCTGTCTCTTGAAACACCAGATAATTTTGAATCGGGCTCAGGGATTGGTGTTCGAGGTCAAGTGGGCGATCGTCAGTTAGCTTTGGGCAACACAGCACTGATGGAGCAATTGGGTATCTCGGTACAATCTCTGATTCCGCAAGCCGAAGAGCTGCGTTCGGAAGGTGCAAGTGTGATGCATCTAGCCATCAATGGTGAATTGGCCGGTCTGCTTGCAGTATCCGATCCCATCAAAAAAAATACCCCAGAAGCACTTGCCACCCTGAAGGAAGCGGGTCTACGTATCGTGATGGCAACAGGAGATGGTCTCACCACTGCCCGTTCAGTCGCAGCACGTCTAGGCATTGATGAGGTACATGGCGAAGTCAAACCCGCAGATAAACTAGAACTGGTCAGCAAATTGCAGAAGGAAGGTCGCATCGTGGCTATGGCTGGTGATGGCATCAATGATGCACCAGCCTTGGCTAAAGCTGATGTCGGTATCGCTATGGGAACCGGGACTGATGTTGCAATGAATAGTGCCCAAGTTACGCTGGTCAAGGGAGATTTACGAGGGATTGCTGTTGCCCGTTCACTTTCGGAAGCTACTGTCGGCAACATGAAACAGAACCTCATGTTTGCTTTCCTTTACAATGCTTTGGGTATCCCTATCGCGGCTGGCGTACTATATCCATTTACCGGTTGGTTGTTGTCACCGATGATTGCCGCCTTGGCTATGAGTTTGAGTTCAGCTTCAGTCATCACCAATTCCCTTCGCCTGCGAAATAAAAAGTTATGATAGAGAGTTCCTTTCTTCCACCAGATGTATCAGGGCTGGTTGCAGCACTCGCCATCGGCCTGCTCATTGGTTTAGAACGAGGATGGCAGGATCGAGAACTGCCAGAAGGCAGCCGAGTAGCAGGTCTACGTACCTTCACATTGACAGGATTGCTCGGAGGAGTGCTCGGTCATTTACAACCAAACTTCGGGCCTTGGCCGCTGGTCGCGGCCGTATTAGGGCTTTCCTTATTATTAACAGTGTCCTACGCGCGTACCGCAAAACTTTCCGGTAATCTAAGCGCTACCACGACGATCGCGATGCTGTTGACATTAGTTTTAGGTGCATATGCATCCCATGGTAATGTTACTTTAGCATTAACCGCGGCTGTAATCGTCGCTGTATTTTTGGATCTCAAGCCAACCTTACACGGTTGGCTACGCTTGATAGAGCATCGTGAATTAACCGCATCCCTGCAGTTGCTGGTACTTTCTGTCGTTATATTACCCTACTTACCCAATACGGGTCTGGGACCTTTTGCTGCATTAAATCCTTACCAGTTATGGTGGGCAGTGATCCTGATTGCCGGACTCTCTCTGGCAGGTCATTTTGCCATGCGGCTTACCGGTTCAGAAAGAGGCATATTCTGGACAGGTCTATTGGGTGGTTTGGCATCTTCTACAGCTGCAACTGTCGCACTGGCACGCTATACACGCCAGCACCCCGTCATGGTCAGTGCTGCTATTTCTGGAACATTGGCTGCCTGTGGCATCATGTTTTTTCGTATGGTTGTGCTGATAGGCGTCATTGAGCCAGCATTGCTAAGCACCTTTGGTGGTGCAATGATGATTGCGGGAATCCTTCTGCTGGGTATGGCATTGTGGAGACAACGCCAAATTACCAGCGCTGAAAACAACGATCGAACAATAGAAGCAATGGCTCCTTTTGATCTTGGGACAGCATTCAGCTTCGCTGCTTTCCTGGCTGTCATGGCAGTCTTGGTCCCGGCAGCAAAACAATGGTTGGGCACCAGCGGCATCTTCGTATTATCGACTATTTCTGGGCTAGCAGACGTAGATGCTATTTTAGTCTCACTTGCCCGCCTGCATAGTACTGAAGGCTTAACAACAAATGTGGCTGCTGTCGCGCTAGGGCTGGCCACACTGAGCAACATGTTAAGCAAAGCGACAATTGCATGGATGACAGGGGGGGCACAGTTTGGCCGAGCTATCATATTTGGCTACACAATTGCTATGATAGGTGCTGGCGTAGCTCTGGCTCTCAGTTTGAGCTTTATGTAAGGTCAACTCGGGTAAATGGAAGATGTTCAAAAAATGAGTTAAAATGATTCCCCTTGCATGGATTCACTTTGAAAAACAATGGTAAAAATGATTCGACCATTGAGGGATTCAGCCTGGATGGTCGCCCCAAGCATATCAAGAATAGATTTTGTTATCGCGAGCCCTAAGCCGGTTCCTTCTTCTGTTCTTTGTCTAGATGCATCTGTTCGATAAAATCGATCAAATAACCTGGATAGTTGTTCAGGAGAGATTTCAGGGCCTTCATTTTCAATTGAAAATATTGTGTTATCTAAATTCTGTTGAAGTTTTATGCGTATTGTAGAATTCTTATTTCCATATTTAACTGCATTAGATAATAGATTGCTGAGTGCTCGACGTAACATAGCAGGATCACCTTTGACATTTCCAGATCCTGTTTGTTGAAGCGTCATATTTTTTTCGGCAGCTAGCGCATCATAGAAATCAAATAAGGCTGTAACTTCTTTAACCAGGTCAATATTCTGTAAGTTCTGTAATTTTAGGCCATGTTCTGCTTTTGCCAAGAAAAGCATATCGGATACCATTCGAGCCAAACGTTCTAATTCTTCTAAATTAGAAAATAGTACTTCTTGATAGGTACTGGTATCTCGTTTACGGGCAAGACATACTTGAGTTTGAGTCATTAAGTTATTAATCGGTGTTCTAATTTCATGCGCTAAATCAGATGAAAAATCGGAAAGCCTTTCTAAAGCTGATTCTAGTCTGTCGAGCATATCATTGAAGGCAATTGCTAATGATTTTAGTTCTGTTGGTGTGTGCTCAACTTCTAAACGTTCTGAAAGATGTTGGGCAGAAATGCCTTCTGCGACCTTAGCCATTTTTTGCACGGGTCTTAAACCTCTCCAGGTTGCAAACCAGCCTAAAAACATTAAACAAATCGTACCGGCTAAACCAATGTAAAAAAGTTGACGCTTAAAATCATTTAAAAAATGTAGATGTTCAGATGTATCGATCCCCACAATAATGCGTACAGATTGTATTTCAGTATTTTTGTTTATATCCGTGTTGTAGATCATGCCATGATAGGTCTTATTCTTAATTTTCCATTTAATCCAAGGGTTATTTGCTGACTTGATTAACTGTTGAGTATTAATGATTGAAGGTGTAGAACTAAATAAAATCTGACCTGCCGGTCGTTCTATTTGGACCATAAGATCATGGTGTCCAACTAAAGCATCTTTCAAATATAGATCAAGTTCTGGAGAATTTTTAGGATGCTGTTGGAGAAGATTCTGAATAAGCTGGATTTTACCTTCTAATTGGGTACGATCTTGCGTTTCAAAATGATGCATCACTAATTTATGGATGAAAAACCCCATCATAATGAGAATGCATATAGTCGATAATGAGAAAATAATACCAATACGAAAACTGATAGATTTGAATAATTTATTATTCATCTTCTACCTCTAATACATACCCCATTCCTCTAATATTTTGAATTAACTTAGGGGTAAAATTACTATCTACTTTATTTCTTAATCGTTTAATAGCGACTTCAACTACATTTGTATCACTATCAAAGTTCATATCCCAAATTTGAGATGCAATAAGTGCTCTTGGTAGAATTTCACCTCTTCTACGCATAAAAAGCTCCATAAGAGCAAATTCTTTAGCCGTTAAATCAATGCGTTGACCTGCTCGTGTTACCCGACGTTTTCTCAAATCAAGTTCTAAATCAGCAATCTTAATAATATTATTATCTTCTCTTTGTTGCCCTCGTCTAAGGAGCGTTTTTATTCGAGCTAGAAGCTCTGCAAAAGCAAAAGGCTTTACTAAATAATCATCAGCGCCTAACTCTAAACCTTTTACTCGATCTTCGATTTGATCTCGGGCGGTAAGAAAAAGAATGGGCATTGTTTTACCGCTGCTACGAATATCATTGATAATATTCCAACCATTTAGTCCAGGTAACATCACGTCTAAAATAATTAAGTCATACTCTTCAGAAAGAGCTTGATGTTTACCCGTTAACCCATCTGTAACCCAGTCCGTAATATAGCCAGCTTCGGATAAACCTTGCTTGAGATAATCACCAGTTTTTTGTTCATCTTCAACTAATAGTATTCTCATTTCCGAATCCTAAGTCATTCATTAAAACTATAATAACGTTATAAAACATCTGATCGAGATAGATTACAAAAATGTCATTTTCAAGTCACTTAGATGTTCAGTGCTTCACTTTATTGTAGTAGCAAGAAATTAACTTTTAGAGAAACTTATGAAAACTGTAGTGCGTCGTAGTCTAACAATTTTAATGTGTGCTGGAACTTTAATTGCTGGTACTCAATCTTGGGCAAAAGATGTATCAACCTCAAGTGCCACTAAAACGGTAAAAGCACAGGAACCTTGTACAAAACCTTGTAAAATGGAAAAAGATGACAAGACTCAGCAAGATCATAGTCAACATCAGTCTCCTAACTCATCTGACATGTCAAAAATGGATCATGCTATGATGAATATGGACCATTCTAAAATGGATCATTCAAAGATGAATATGCCTGGTAGCAATAAATAATTTTATAAATAGCGAGAAAGAAGTATTAAAGTTTATACTAAATATTTGCTTTATTACTTCAATCTTGACCTTTCTAAAGGTGAGATAGAATGTCAAAAAAGTTAAGTCATATACTCTTAATTGGAGTTGGTTTATTTTCATCAACTTGGGTAATGGCGGCAGTTAAAGAATATGATTTAACGATCGCGGAACAAACTGTAAATATCACAGGAAAACCAGTTGAGAGAATTACTGTAAATGGTAAATTCGTTGCCCCTCTTCTTGAATTTGAAGAAGGAGATGATGCCGTTATCCGTGTTCACAATAAGTTAAAAAATCAGGACTCTTCAATCCATTGGCATGGTTTGATCTTACCCGGAATCATGGATGGTGTACCTGGATTCAACCAGTTTGATGGTATCGCACCAAATAAAACGTATGAATATAAATTCAAGGTCCGTCAAAATGGTACTTATTGGTATCATTCCCATAGTAAAGGGCAAGAACAAGACGGCCTATATGGTGCTCTAGTTATTTATCCGAAAAATAAAATCCCTTTAACCTCATCTGAAAAAACAGATAGAGATTATGTGGTTTTGCTTTCTGATTTTCATAATTCGACAAGTGATCAAATTATGAAAAATATTAAAAAAGAAGCAGATTACTATCAGAACCGCCGAGAAACAGTATTTGATGTCATCAAACAAGTTAAACGTGATGGGCTAAAAGCGACTTGGCAAGACCGTTCTATGTGGAATCAGATGCGAATGCTGAAAACAGATATGTCTGATGTCACAGGCTATACATTTTTAATGAATGGCAAAACACCTCAGCAAAACTGGACCGGTAATTTTAAAGCTGGTGAAAAAGTTCGCCTTCGATTTATTAATGCTTCTGCAATGTCATTCTTTGATGTACGAATTCCAAATTTAAAAATGACAGTGGTAAGTGCCGATGGTCAACCTGTAAAACCTGTTCCTGTAGATGAGTTCCGTATAGGTACTGCTGAAACTTATGATGTCATTGTTGAACCGAAACAAGCACATTACCAAATTGAAGCTGAATCTATTGATCGTACCGGTTTTTCAGTGGGAACATTACATGAAGAAAGCAGCCCAGCAGTCAAACAAATTGAGATGCCTAAGCCTCGTCCTCGTTCTTTATTGACTATGGAAGATATGGGAATGAATCATGATATGTCATCTATGAAAGATATGAATCATGATATGTCTTCTATGAAAGGTATGGATCATGATATGTCTTCTATGAAAGGCATGAATCACGATATGTCTTCTATGAAAGGTATGGATCATGATATGTCTTCAATGAAAGATATGAATCATGATATGTCTTCTATGAAAGGCATGAATCACGATATGTCTTCTATGAAAGGCATGAATCACGATATGTCTTCTATGAAAGGTATGGATCATGATATGCCGATGAATAGCGCTACTGTTAAGTCGGCTTCAGACAAGAATGATAATACCGTATTTGGATGGGCAAATGCTTCAACACCCGTTGGTCAAAAAGCACTCCAGTATAGTGATTTACAATCTTTAAACCCTCAACCAGATACTCGTGCCCCTGAACGTGAAATGGAAATCCGTCTTGGTGGGAATATGGAGCGCTACATTTGGACAATTAATGGTAAGAAGTTTAATGAAACAGAACCATTCAAAGTGAAATATGGGGAACGTATACGCTTGAAATTTGTGAATGACAGTATGATGGCTCACCCAATGCACTTGCACGGTATGTTTATGCAGCTTGAAAATGGTCAAGATCCAAGTAATATGCCAAATAAACACACGATCATTGTGCCACCAGGGAAAACAGTTACAACTTTACTTACTGCTGATGAATTAGGTGAATGGGCTATCCACTGCCATTTGTTATATCACATGGCAGCTGGAATGATGAACAAACTCATTGTGGCAAATGTAGATAGCAATGATGTTGATTCAAAAAGTATCGTTGCCCAACCCCATGCAAATGATAAGGGAGTGAATCAACATGCAAACCACTAAAAAACTTTTTTCAAAAACACTTTTATCAGTTGCTTTAATTGGTTTAGCAGGTATGGCATTTGCTAATGATAATTCGACTGAAAATCTAAATAAGAGTACGTCAAGTATGAATGTGCTTTTAAAAGAAGCTGGAGGATTAGGCTATGTTGAACGTAATGCTGCTCAAAGTACTTCAAAAGGCAAATTAGCTCTTAGCCAAAATCATGATAAACATCTGAACGAGCATGGTGGACAGATTTACCAAACAACTAAATTTTCCAATGAGTGGGTAATTGATAACGATGGTAAGGGTAGTTTAGGTTCTAGTTTCGAAACATTGATTGGAACAGATGAGAATCGAGTATTTGTTGAAGCCAATCTGAATAAAGCAGAGAGTAATGATCCCAATTATGATGTGTCTGCACTTTATAGCCGTAATGTAGCACCATTTTGGGATGTACAAGCTGGTCTAAGATACAGCGAGGATAAAAATAACAAGAACAGCGATCGAGTCGATGGTGTCGTTGGTATATTAGGTCTTGCTCCTTATTTCTTTGAGACCAAAGCTTACCTTTATGGTGGAAAAGACAACTTCTGGGGAGCTAGTTTTGATTTCGACCGTGATTTATTACTCACTCAAAAGTTGATTACTCAGCCATATATTGAAGCAGATGTTGTGTTTAATGATAATTCTGACTTTGCATCAAAGACGGGGTTGTCAGAATTGAAGACAGGTATTAAAACTCGTTATGAGATTACCAAACGTATCAGACCATTTGTTGATATAGCCTATCAATATGAGAAAGGAAAAAAATCAACTCCTTTTCAAGAAGCAACAGATTCTGAAAAGGGATGGCTATATGGTGCAGGTATTGAATTAGTTTTTTAAAATAGTATGATTTGGATTCATGAATGGTAGCTTCGGCTACTATTCATGAATTATTACTATTTATTTTCGAATCTGTAAAACTAAAAAAGCGGTAGTGTTCAAAAATCTGTGTCATTTCAATAAACTGAATCAAACAGGAAATGACACATCATGGCAAACAACTTTGATTTCGAAGCAGCTTTAAAACAATTACAGTCAGGACAACCCCTCACTGGTGAAAACGGTATCCTGACACCACTAATCAAACAGCTGACAGAAGCGGCTTTAAATGCTGAAATTGAAAACTATCTGGAAGAAAATCCTAAACCATCCAATCGCAGAAATGGTTACTCTCGCAAGACCGTAAAATCATCCTCCGGTTCATTTGAACTGGAAACACCTCGTGATCGCACTGGTGATTTTGAGCCTCAACTTGTCAAGAAAAATCAAACCAAACTCTCTGAAGAGATCGACAGTAAAGTCATCTCACTGTTTGCGCTCGGCATGAGCTACCGTGATATTCAAAAACATATTGCCGATATGGGCACTGTTGCAAATAGGCTGACATGATAAGCTAAATATCTTATTTATTTAGAGATACAGCAGATGAATCCCTTCCACGGTCGGCACTTTCAAGGTGAAATCATTCTTTGGGCTGTTCGTTGGTATTG
>NZ_JAQIHG010000034.1:0-17641 GCF_035916735.1 Acinetobacter minutum | reverse complement strand
GGAAGAAGTGCAAGATTATGCAACGAGTTGGCTGTGGCATTACAACCATGAAAGACCACACCAAGCAAACAAAGGAAAGCCACCTCTAATGGCTGCTTAACCTCTACTTTTAACTTCGGTTATTTATGGGAGGATTACCGGATCAAGGCTGGTCAATGCTTGTCGATATGTTGGATTACAAACAGCAATGGCGAGGTGGTTTACTCGTTAAAGTTGACCCTAAATATACAAGTCAGACTTGTAGTTCATGCGGTCATGTTGCAAAAGAAAATCGAACCACTCAGTCAAGTTTTGAGTGTGTCGAGTGTGGGTATGTTGCGAATGCAGACTTTAATGCTGCTCGTAACATCTTGGCGGCAGGACATGCCGTTTTGTCTGTGGAGGGAGGATGTGGTAAAAGTCGCCCGAAGAAGCAGAAAGCAAGCGAAATCCGTGAGGAAGCCGCCTAAGAGCTTTTGCTTTTAGAATCCCTGAGAAACGAGTTTCGCAAGGAACAAAGTGAAAGTGGTGGGAGTATGTCAATAAATGGGTACTCACATCGATTGATTTTTCTGACCAAACATCAGGTTATTTTACAAGTGAGTCCAAATGCCTTTGGATATCTTCGGTGGTATGGATTGGATAAGTCCAACTTCCCATACCAATTTCTACCCACCAATAAGGTGCGGTGAGCAAGTTTATTTCACCTTCTTCATCTGGATTTGGTTCAGTGAACTCTGAACCATTTTCTTCGATGATAGCTGATTTTGTATAAATCCATATATCACCAGCGACTTCAACACTTCCTTCACGATCAGCAATATCGAGTAACTCTTGTGCTTTCATTTTTACACCTTAAATTTTATATAATTAATGGGAATACTGAGTGTTTACGCTTATTCAATCCACCCCTAACCCCTTAAACACAGCGTCTACCGGATCTGCATAGAAACTGGTCTGGAACTTGGTAAACAGTTCAACGGGAATCGTTGGGATATCTGCAGCACTACTCATCGGTAATGCAACCTTTTTGGCACCTGCATCAAAAGCCACCTGAAGACATTCGGCAATACTTTCTACTGGTGTCACAGAACCACCCAGACTCATATCACCCAGTACCACCATCTGATTCTGTACTGATCGTCCAAGTAGTCCAGAGGCAAACGCCACTAAACTTGGCAGGGCAAGATGACTGAGTGGGCCGGTATTCTGTAATTCAACCACATGTAAGTGGAAGTCATGTTCCATCACCTTACTGCCACCCGAGATTCGGGATGCATTGGCCTTGAAGTAGTCAAATGCAATCTTGACCTGCTCTTTGGCACTGCTTGAGTTCCATAAGCCGGATGTGGCCAGCTTTCCTGAGCCTTTGGTCACTTGAAGTTCCAACCGGTATAACCCTGGCATGCCTTTATTACTGAGCCCAATGGTATACAGGAAGCCTGGTTTAGCAGGACCTTCAGGAATTAGTCCGCCACCACCTTGCTCTTTGACTGAAACAAAGTGCTCTTCAAGCGTGTCATTATCAATGTAGCTGAAATGCACGTCATAGAATTCCATGCCCCCAATTTTCTTCAGCTGTTCTTTGACCCGACGACGTACCTGCAGGGCATATTCTAGGCATTGACGTACATCTTCTTTATTAAACTGACCATGTGGGTAGAGCAACTTCATCAAGCCAGAAACCGTCTTGCGAACGGCAATCACATCACGCTGATTCAGGTTGTTACCAAGTTTGAAATATTTCTCAATGGAGTCTGCAAAGCTACGCTTGCGCATTTCGCGGAAGAACTCTGCAAGGTAGTCAACAATCAGGCCATAACGGTTGGTGAAGAACTCCGGACGCATCTTGGGAATTTCCCAGCCTGGGATATAGGCATGAAAGCGATCAAAGAATGCCGAATCGATCATGGCTTCAGGAAAAGGTGCCAAGAGATGGCTGGTTTTTACCAACGATTCGACGCTTTGGTTAATGTTACCCACAAAAACCATCGAAGCAGAGGCTTCCATCTGTTCCCGTCCACGCGTAAAAGATCCTGAGGCCATGTAGTCTTTCATGATCTGTACGCCATCTTTGTCCTTAAAGGAAATACCAGCGACTTCATCAAAAGCTACCACATCCCATAAGCCGACCAGACCGATACGACGGCTACTCATGTTATAGAATAGGTTGGCCACGGTCGTTTGCCCGCCCGAGACTAAAATACTGTTAGGTGAACACTCTTTGTAAATATGGCTTTTCCCGGTACCACGTGGTCCCAGTTCACAGACGTTATAGTTATTCTCGACAAAGGGAATCATGCGTGCCAATAAATGCCATTGCACCTCCTCTTTTAAAGAGGCCGGTTCCATGCCGATCGAACGGATTAAACTCTCGCGCCACTGATCAGTGGTTAATGCAGCTCGTCCGTTGAACAGCTCATCCATATTCATATTGGGCATCTGAATCGGCTTGAGCAAGCTGACACCAAATGGAGAATTGGACGGTCCTTCATCAAAGTAGTAGCTGAGTGTGGCGATGACCCAGATGCCACCGACTAGCAGTTTTTCATACTCTTTGACGATGCCTGCCGAGATCTCGGCATCTTTAATGCCCAGATTACTAAAGGATGCTTCGTATTTATCCTTACGCTCATTCAGCTTCACCGTGACTCGATCAATGACCTTATAACTGCCACGTTCACGAACCAAGGATTTCACCTTCTCAGCTTCATCAGGTCGTACATAGTTCTCTGCCAGAACCGTCTTTACGTTACGCAGCCCCTGTTCAATGATCTCAGGGTCATCCGAGGCACAATACATCCCTAGCAGGTATTCGAGTACATAGACAGGAACGTTAGCCCCTTCTTTGATCAGTTTAGTCAGATCCTTGCGTACTACTCGTCCGGCAAAGTGTTCATTCAGCAGCTGATCCAGTTCTTTATCGTTAGCAGATTCCATGTAGGCTACGCTCTATCGTTAATTCGTTATCAGAAGAAGTCATCAGTAAATGCTAAATCGATGGTGACCTTATAGCGCTGCATTTCGACATTCAGATCTTTATCCTTGAGGATCAGGAAGTAATCTTTCCTACGATCAAAATTGGTACCTGATAATGACAGTCTCACCTGTTTCACCCGATCTGCAACAGAATCTGACGTACTATCAAAGGTCAGGGTTTCTTCACTGGAAACTTTGAGATCCCCATCATAAATGGCGATCGACAGGGTCACTGGCATCACCAGTTCACTTACAGCTTCGGTCTGCATCAAGTCAAATTTCTGGATATTATTGACCATCTTCAGGATGGATTTGATGGAAATAACATCAACTTTATGCTTGGTCCGTTGCCCAGCCTTTCCGCCACGCAGCTGTTTCACCGTCAGTACTGGCACTACAATTTCCTGAGGCATGATTCCGCCATGCACGAAACGTGAACCTCCCACAAAATGGAAACGGTTAGCCCCCTTTGGAATCCAGAAATCAGTAGCAGATACCGTGCCTGCCGTGGCTTGGGTTGAGCCCTTCCAGGCTTCCTTGCTCTCCGGCAAGCCATGCCCGATCACATAGCGTTTCTTGCTCTTCAATGCATTGGTCGGTTTTTCAGTCAAGGCTGAACGATCCGCAGATTCCAGTTTACTTTGCTGGAACAGGAAGCCATGGTCAGCGGTAATCAACAGGGTAGAAATATTGAAGTACAGTAAGATTTTACGGCTGAGTTCAGTTAGTTCCTCAATGGCATGTTCCACGGCCATAAAGGTTTCTGATTCTGTCGAGGCGCTGTCACCGCGTGCATCAATGACGTTGTGATAAACGTAAATCAGATCATGGTCTTTGAGTGCTTCACGGCCTTCATCACGCGACCAGCCTTTTACCGTTTCAGCGGTCACTGCCATGCCAATATAGGCTGCCAGAATTTTTGATCGTGCTGCAGTCCCTTTGCTGGACTGCCCATCCACCCATACATCATCACCTGCGGCCTCTTTGTACTCCAAAGTCTGGTGCGGCAATAACGAGGCCATGCCGAGTGTGGTGTAACTTGGCACAACGCCCAGCTGTGAAGACAAAGTCGCTTCTGAATAACGCTTTTCATTGATACGATCACGCAGCTCTACTGCCGCTTCATAGCGGAAAGCATCACTGATGATCACCACAATACGGCGCTTGGTTGCAGAACTCAGTAATGGTCTGACGTGGGTATCATAGAAGTTCTGCTGATTTGGGATATCCGGCATTTTCCAGACATTCAGACGTTGCTCTGCTTCAATCCGTTCTCCCCAGTTGCGTGCCAGGTGATCGATAAACCAGTAGGAATAGCAATTTTCCACTTCTTCATCGAGTTTTTTCAGGATATCGACATGAGCTCGCTGAGAGGCTGCACTGTAGTGGCGATAGGCCAGATCAAAGCGATACAGCTCCTGTTCGTAGGCTTTATACAAGGCTTCAGTCGAGTCAAAGTAGAATCCGGAATCAAACTGTAGTCGCAGGCTGAACAGCTCAATCGCTGCCTGTAAAGCCGTATAGACGGTGCGATATTTGCGGCGTGTCGCATCATCCTTATGTTTGGAAGCCCAGTAGCCGTCTAGACGGGTAGAGATAACCGTTCTGAAACGTTCCAGTTCAGCCTTGGCGGCTGCAGGGATATGACTGGCCAGATCGACAATGATCTTTTGTTCAATCACTTCAAAGGTCATGACATCGAGCAGCTGCTCCAGATCAAAGGCTCCGACCTTCTCCTGGATCCGCAGTGCATTTGCCACAGTCTGGGAAAGCGTATCGAAGGTTGGGTAGTATTTGGAACTGTCTCTCCAGCGCGACAAGAAGGCTCTGGCCGTTGCACGGGAGCTGACAGAAGACATCACCAGTTCCTGAGCCCATACCGGTACATCGCCCAAGCTTTCGCAGAAACCTGTGGTCATCAAACGGATAAAGAAATTTCCAAGCTTAAAGGGTGCCTCACCATTCAGTTCCTCAACCGATGCCGGATAACCAATTTCCACCTGTAATGCGGTGACCAAAGCCGGCACCAGTTGGAATTTTTCCAGCTCAGCAAAGGAGTCTGGATTTACTTCCAGCCCCAGATTCTGCTGTACCATTTCATCTGCCAGCGCCAGAACGATATGCATCAGCTCGGCACTGTCAGCCTTCACCACAGCCGCAATCATGGCCATATCCAGATCCTGAGCATCTGCATCAGGCTGGATATAGCGTTTTAATACGCTCAGACGTGCTTTGGCTTTGAGGAATTCTTCACGTTTGGCCAGATGTTCTCTTAGACTCTGCTGCTGTAAGCCAAGCTCATTGAAGATAATCGAGAAACGATCGGCATAGAAGCTGCGAGAATAGAGCTTGATGTCCAATAGCCAGTCTTTTTCGGTTTCAGGCTCTGGGCTTGGGAAATACAGCAAGTATTTGCCCTGCTGATCTTGCAGTTCCAGTTTTAGCTTGATCGCCAGGCTCGACTCTTCAGCCATATTCAAAATCTGGACATCATTGAGTTTTAACGTCTTTACTTCTTCGCTAAAGGACTGTTCAGCGTCGTACCAAAAGACAATCCGGTGCTGTTCAGTATAGAAAGCTTGTTCCAGACCTTGTTTAAGTTGATCTAAATTCATGGCTTACTATCACCCACAATGTCTTTAATTTCTTTAACTTGGCCAATCATTTCTTTTAAGTTTTGAATTGAAGACACCCCCTCTTTTTGCTGCTCTACTTTTTGTTTGCTGGGTGGCATATAGATGGTTTGCACAGAATCCATAATTAATTTGTCTTGATTAGCAGTCTCTTTTAATTGTTCTGCATACGAATTAACCGTCAGTGCAACTGCGGACTTAAATGCATACTCTTCCTGAAAGTTACGTTCTTTGGTGTATTGAGAAATCGTAAAGAAAAACAATCCCAACACAGGCAAGGTTTTTATTGAATTTATTAAAAGCAACTGCCAGCTAATCGATGCAGGATCAACTCCCCCAAATAGATAAACGATCCAAAAAGCGGATACTAGTGCTATAGTAGGAATACTCCATTTCCAAAATTTAATTGAACCCGTTAATTCAGTTTTCCTTTGTTTAAACGTTTCAAACAGAGATGCACCAACTTCTCTACCTATTAGATCATCTAGATATTGGTTCCGTTGTTCAAAATAAGCATGTTTGCTTTCTACAAAAGATAGCTTCATTTCAAAATCATTTTTAAGTTTTTCAAAATCATTTTTTTGTTCTAAAATATTTTGCTCTAATTTCTCAAAAGTCGTTTTTAACGTTTGTAATTGAGCACGTGTCTCGATCAACAGTCGATCTGAATCCGCTTTTTTGTCTTCAGATGCCTGTAATAAAGAATTTATTTTTTCAATTAAAACCGCAGCCTGACTCTGCAGATTAGTAATTTCTGATGAGTGATTTCGACTAGCAGTTACTAACGCCTCTATTTCACTTAATTCACTTCTTTTTACGGAAGTAAAAGAATCCAAATCATCTTTACTAGTTTCTAGTACTTTCAACAAAGTCTCTAATCGTTGTGATGTGGCTTCTAGATGAGTAGAGACTAACTCGATACGTTCTTTATCTTGCTGAACAGCGACTTCTGAACTTCGAAAATATTTCCGTTTACTTTTCTCCCAAAACCCATTTATTGCTTGGTAATGAATTAAACGATTAAGATGTAAAACCGCAGCAGGGAAATTTCGATTATTAATATTTTGTAAATAACCAGCTAGATCTTGATTTAAATCTGCACCACCATATTCATTTTGAAATTGATAACTATATGGTAAAGCTTTAGCAAATACGGTATCGATCTCTTCTTTAAATTGGTTGAAAACCTTATTAGATGCACTGAGAAATTCTTGTGCTGTATATTCACCAATCTGAACATTGCTTAGGTCTGATATATGAGAATGCTGTTGAGCAAGGGTATTTGAAAGCCCGAGTGCATAATAAGCTTCAATATGTATCTTTACCTGATCAATTTGAGCTTTATTCATTCTGTTTTATCACCCGTAATCGCTTTCACTTCAGCCAACAAATCCCCAAACTTGCCATAGTTCACTTTCACCCCATCATCCAGATCTAAGCTAATACGCTGATCGGCATAATGACGCAGTTTTTCCTCAAAACTACTGAGTTCAGCCTGTTGCTTATGCAAGTCTTGCAGCTTTTTCTCTATACGTTTGATTTCGGCAGCCGAGTCGCTATTTTCTTTGTCAGTTTCTAGGGAGTTGGCATAGGCAGCCATTTTGGAAATCAGCGGCATCACGTATTCAGTACGCATACGAGCCAAAGTACTTTCGTTATAGCGGTGCAAGTATACCAACGCCTGGAAAGCCCCCTGTTTACCACTGCTAAATAACCAGTAGATCGGGCGCTTTTTATAGGTCTGCATGTGGTCTTTGTAGAATTTACTAGCAAGATAACGGCGAATCGTATCTTCAGCTGTTTCACTGGCTTTTTTATCTAAACTTTCAGCCAGCCACTGCATATTGGCATCTAGCGTGTCTTTCCCCCAAACCGCAGTTAAGAACTCTTGGATACGATGGGTGGCATCATCTTCAAACCAGTGCATTTCGGTCAGTGGAATAATGCCGTCTGCATCGGCTGGGAATGTTTGATAACGGCTGGCATCAAAGTCTTGATTGCCTGCATGGGCATAGATCAGACCTGGTTCGTCCAGACTATAACGTCCCATCATGCAACCAAGTGCATAAGAAACTAAGCGCTGGCTGTCTTTTTCACGGTCGGCACGGGTGAGCGTGATTTGCTCATCAGGAATATCTGGTGTTAATTCATCCTGTAAACCATAAGCATCAATAAACAGCTTATTGTTTTCTTCTTCTAGACGTTTCATCTCAGCCACGGCGTTAGCATTTTGTTGCTGCCATGTGTTAAAGGCTTGTTCTAGGTTTGGCTGTTGGGTACGAATTATTGGGCTTTTAATAAAATCCCATGAGGTTTCGTATGAGTCCCAGTCTTTTTTAGATATTTGCCTAGCAGATTCTACTAATTTAGTAATTAAATTAAACAATTCAGAACTTACAATAGTAACTGGCAGATTACCAATATTCCAAGCTTGGAAATGTAATGTTGGATTAATTGCACCTAAAAGAACATGACAAACTGGTGAGTTTAAGAAACCAGCTAGAAAAGCGATATATTTAGGTGCAGGAAATGCAGCTGATCCCACAGCATCAAATAGACATCCTTTTTCTGTTATGCGTACTGAAAAAAATGATGAACTAATCGCTGACCAATTTATATTAGGTTTAAATATATATTCCTCGTTAAAGGCATGTGCCGGAACTTTACCTTTTGAATCTGTTAAAGTTCTTAATTTTTCCCCGTCATCTAGCCAATCAACAACATACTCATAATTTCCATACCATTTTCTGAATTGTCCCCCTTTCTGGTAGGGGAACCATTTCATACGGCTCAATTTGGCTGATTCACGATCAGTGAATCCCAATCCGACCTTTGAATTTGACACCTCATGCCAAGCTCTAACGAAAACAGCATTATTACCTGTAATCATACCTGCTCTGGGTAATCCAATTGTATGCAACCTCGGATTATCAATAAACGATTCTCTTAACTTATCACTCACCCAATAAGCCACAGGACTACCTGGAATTTTTTTAAAATCATCGGGTTTAGCTGTATAGCACCAACCACAATCAGGATTTCTAATTGCTTCTAAAGTTTTAGGTGCCTGATTTTCAGATCCTTTAAAATTAGAAAGACGTATATACGAACCTGTAAAGCTACTTATATGTGATTTAGATAGTGTAAAAGTACAAATTGGTACTGTAGCTCCATCAAAACCAGAGTATTCAAGCTGAATTAAAGTCGTAATGGTTGCATGATCAATAAAGTGAGCACGTAGATTTTCATAAGAAGAGATAAACATCCACACAAATGGCGACATAAAACCAAGCTGTCCACTTTCTTTTGTCAGCTGCAAATCTCGGATCATAAACGCTGAGAAAAGATCTTTTTCATAGCCTAGATAATTCTTTTTTAAATAGGTTTTAAGGTTTAGATTTAAATATTTATTACCCATATACGGTGGGTTAGCTATCACTGCATCATATTGTTTAGCGAGTAATTTAGCTTGCTGTACTAAAGGCAATAACTCTTGTGCTGACTGCTGCGCAAAAATATCCCCTGACTCTGATGCTATATTCAGCTTAGTTTCTAAATCAGCTAGCTTTTTGGCGAATGTTTGAGGGATTTGAATTAAAGAACCAAAGGTCGAAGCATGTTCAAATAGGTCCAGCAGTTCTTTTAAATCTGCCTGAGCAATATTGGCACTTGCTAAATCTTGGCTAAATACTTCCAAACGCTCAGGTTGACTATCCTGTAGCGCAATAATATTCAGCTTTGGTGGATTGCTAAATAAACGGCGGTCATCCTCACGTGCTTTCATCAACAGCGCAAAACTGGCCAACTGTGCCGCACGGGTATCAATATCAATGCCGTACAGGTTATTTTCCAGAATCAAACGTGGAATATCACGACTACGATAACCACGTTCTAAATAAATGGCTTTTAAGCAATCGTAGGCTTCCACCAAAATATGCCCCGATCCACAGGCCGGATCCAGCACCGTAATGCTTTCAGGGTTTAAGGTATCGCCATCTTCACTGATGCGCACATCAATCAGCTGTTTCAGCTGTGCATTGACTTCATCGGTCTGTTCCGCAGGCTGAATATAGTATTCCCAATCACTGGCCAGGGCACTTTCTGGCTGCGCCATCATCCATAAACGACCGACACTGTTTTGCACCAGATATTTTACAATCCAGTTTGGGGTGAATAGCTGTGTCGCTGCAGGAATGTCTTCACTCTTGACGACTTTACCAATCACCTGATCTTTCTTTTCAGAAATATAGAACTGATACAGCCAGCCAATAATCTGCACATCCGACCAGTCTTCTTCCGGAATGCTGCTGATCAGGTCACGAATCAACGAATCGGTTTTGGTCAGGTTATCCGGTAACAGTAGTTCAGACTCATCAGAAACCTGTTCAAACAAGAGTGGCATGACCTGATTCAATGCATGACACTGCGCCAGTAACAGTTCCCGATACAGCTCTTCGTCTTTATTGCCATCCAGCTTCAATTCAGCCACACGGCTGGCATCTAAATTCGGTAGGTCAATATCCAGACATTCTTCCAAAATCTGCGGCAAGCCTGCACTACCATCAGCACTACTCAGTACACGGCGACCATGATCCAGTAAGCCTTTGCATTCCATGTAACGAATCGCACAGAGACGGTTAAACCAGCTATAAGCGATATAATCAATCGTCTGCTCAAAACTGCTGGTTTGAATGCGCTTGATCAGCTTGTCACGTGATTTCATGACGGATAGCGGAAAAACCTGATCGCCAATCAGCAGCAAGTCGCCTTTCTGTTCTGCCGGTAAAATACGGTCTGCGGTGATGCCATATTTGGCCGCCTGCTTGCGCATCGCTGCGATAAAATCATTTCGTGCTTGCGGTGCGTATTTTTTAATATGACTGGTATTCATCTTTAAACCCTTAATTAATGACTAATGCCGATATCCCTAACCCGAGTTAGCGGATACGCACACGCTTTTTGTCACCCACAATTTTTTTCAATTCAGCTTTGAGTGCGTCTACAAACTGATCCACCGACTCTTCTGTTTCCAGATAGACACTGCTGGAGGTTTTGCTGTAAATGCTAGCGACATCGACTTCCACCACCGGTTTCGGTGGCACTACGGCTGTCACAGGCTGTACCGGACTCGCAGCAGGTGTTGATGTAACTGGGCTGGAGGTGGTTGCAGTGTTGGTTACACTCTCTGCTTTGCTCTTAGCCAGTTGTGCCGCTTTGGCCTGACGCTGGATTTCCGCCTGAACTTCGCTTTCCAACTCATACAAGGCTTCATCAAAACGCTCCACAGCGGTTTGGGTTTGCAGCATATAGATGGTGGACAGGCTAGTTTCCACTTCAATATCCGTTTTGAGCAATTGCAGCGGACGCAGTAGCTTGTTACTCAGCTCAGCGCTAGCGATGCCACTGTTTTTAATCTCGGCTTCCAGCTGCTTGATCTTGTCATCAATGTGTTCTATCGCCTGATTGCGTTTCTCAGTCAGCAATTTCTCATTGACGCTTTCCACTGTACGAACCAAATCAGTGACTTTATTTAACAGGCCATAGGGCGATTCAAGGGTCGAAATACGATGTAATTCAGACAGGGCTTTTTTTGCCACATCATCACTGCCCAGCGCCTGTTTGTTTTTCTCAAAATGACGTAAGGCCTGTTGCAGTTGTTGCCAGCTTGGCATCTGGTTGCTGAAGAATTCATGAATGTCACGATAATCTTCTTCTAAATCCAGATAGTCGTCCCTGTTCTCAACCACCGCTTTAAAGAAATCGAAGCTGTCGCTATTCGCCAGCAGACGTTCCAAAGTCAGAATCGACTTTTCAATCACTTTCTTGCCCGGGAACTGTCCGACATCAGTTTTACTCTTATACGACTTAAAGTTGGCTAACCAAGCCTTAAAATGCTGCAAATAGAATTCAAATAGCTCTTTCTCAGTCGCTGGTCCCATGGCCGAGAATAGGTCTTGGGTGAGTTGGCGTGCCTGTTTCAACACCTGATCATCAGTCTGGCGCTTTTTAATGATCGACACATCACGGCGACGGCGGCTGTTTTGTAAAGGCTCAAAGGCATCTTTTAACTGTAAGCTGCCGCCATTTAACTGCAGAGAAATCCGCCCCATCGCAGCCAGCTGACCTACCAGCAGTAAAATCTCGGCATCTGGCCAGCCATAAGGGCGTTTAGCAAAACGATCCACCACATCCGACACCAGAATACGTTCGGTACCGGTTGCACGCAGCGAGATGTACTGTTCGACATCCTGTAGGGCTTTCGGATTGCTCTGCCCACCATTCAGTGACAGGCCTAACTGCGCCATATCATCCACAGTCAAGACGGCGTTCAGCTCACGCCAGGCATCCTGCTGATAGACCTGCAGATAGCTCAGTTTGGTATAAGTGTTTTCCAGCAAATAACGACAAGCCTCATCCAGCTTGGTGGTTGGACTGGAAGATGAAAGTTGTAGATGTTGACCCAAGGCATAACTTTCCGCGTCCAGCAGCATTTCTTCGACCCGGGCACGCAGGCGTTTTTTACGCTCCTGATTCTCACGGCCACGGTCTGCCAGGATACGGCTGATATCCGATTGGGTGCCATCATCATTTAAGCGGATGAATTTATTGGTTTTCAGCCAGGTGCGCAGTTCATTAAAGAACTGCTTGTCATCACCGAGTTTAAATAGCACCTGTCCTTCAGCACTTTTACCAATACAAAAAGCCTCGGTATACAAGTTATATTCCGTATCCAGCGGAGAAATGATCTCAACTTTCAAATCACTCTCATACTTGCCATCCAGGCTATGGCCATCCAGGAAACGTCCAATCTGATAGTCCATCTTGTTGGCCTGATGGCGGTATTTGTTCTGATCCCGAAGTAAATCTTTAAAGATCAGATTGGCTAACTCTTTATTTTCTTCTGAAGCAGCTAAGTCAGTGGCTTTAATTTTGCGGGTAATATCGCGTTCTTCATTGGTCAGGAACAGGAACTCATCACCATTGCGGGTAATCAGGCTCTCTTTTTCCAGGCGCAGCAGGCTTTCTTCAATCCGCTTACGTAATGCCAGCTTATCTTCATCAATTTTCTCAATCGACAAAGTCACCAGGTTATCCAAGGTACCTTTGATGATATCGACATAGCGGATCATGAACAGCGTGCGCAGCATCTGCACATCAAAACCATCCAGGGTCTTATTCTGCCCTGCCTGGTCGATGGTACGCTTCACTGCAGTATCCAGGAATCCTTCGACTGAGGCATAGAAGCGGTGGAAAGGAACCAGTGCACCGACTTCATCTGTGGCAATCGCATTGGCAGCCATCTGGAAGGCATCCAGCATGGATCGCTCACCATAGGCTAGGTGTGCACCGGTCGCACCGACTTTACGGATTTCTTCAAAGACTTTCTGCACCAGCTGGAAATGATATGGTGCAAACGGATAGTTATGGATAAAACTATCTGGCCCCTCATAGTTCTTGAGTGTCGGGCCTGAACGGTCAAAGGTAATCTGGTTTTTTAAGATATCGCCCTTTTGCTCAAACACAGATCTGAGCAATGCTTCAGCTTCCGGGGTCTTGCGCAGTAAACGTTTCTGGATGACTTCATCGGTGTTAGAACTGGACAGCGATAAACGGGTTTTAAAACGTCCGGCAATCTTGGAGAAGTCATTGGCTTTAGATGAAGACATCTCACCTAGAACCGCGTCGATGTCCGCCTGTGAGGTGACAATAATCCAAGCCCGGCCTTTACAGATCGTCCCTAGGTTTTCAGTAATGGTTTGCAGGGTCAGCATCAAGCGGGTATCGCTGCCAATAAACTGCCCCACTTCATCCACCAGGAACAATATGCGTTGCTGTGGTCCTTTGCTATCTAAGTATTCTTTCACCCACTGACAGAAATTTTCGACCGAAACACTAAAGGTCTGCTCAGAATCCTCAAACCATTTGTGTGCAGCTTCAGCGGATAAGTTGAGGGCCTGAGAAATCGCAGTTTCGACATCATCCTGATAGAACTGATAGCCATCACGTTCTTCTAGCCAAGACATGCCGCTGGATTCTTCAAACGCCTGTTTAAAACGTTCATAGACGCCTTTCTGGCTCAGGTGACGCTCCATATGGGCAATATGTGGATGGTCAGCACTGAAACCCTGATACTCGTTAAATACACGTAAAAACACGTTCAGGATCGGATTGCCATCATCATTGGAGCTGGCTTTACTGTCGATGTTAAACAGGATGACATCGGCATGATGGCTGACCGCCTTGCCGATATCCGCACGGATAAACGCATCACGGATTTTGCTTTCATCAAAGAATTCTGCTGCACTACGCTCGTTACCTTCAGCATCGCGTGCCACTTTATTGGCCAGAATATACGACAAGGTTTTCAGGAAGTGTGATTTACCTGAACCAAAGAAGCCAGAAATCCACACACCGACACGGTTGGCAATCGAAGGATCGCTCAGGTCTGTGCCATAAGACTGGAAAAAGTCCCGAAAATGCTTTTCCAGTTCATTGGTGACCACATACTCATCGAGTTCCTGATAAACCGTGGTATTGTCATTCTGATCTGCTTTTACCACCCCGTTAATCGCACGGTCTAATGGCTTGTAAAAAAGCTCTTTAATGTTCATCTCAATCAATTCCCCCGAATTCTTAATTTCTATTTGCCGTGTTAAGGCACTAATCTGAATGCTCTGTAGTAATTGTTGCTTGGAATTTTTCCAAATAAACTCATCGCTTGACCGTCGTAATAACCTGGGTAAAACAGCACCACTGGCTTATGCCCCAGTAACGAATGCAAACTGTTCAATAAGTGATGGGCACGTAACAGTGGCCAAACCGACCCTACCCCAGTCATCAACACAATATCTTGTGCATTGGTGGCATATTTACTCACCAGATAGGGCGCGAACTTATCCATATGCAGTGGGCCTTTCAGCGCTTTGAGCAGCGCCTCATCGCCTTTGGCTTTTTGCATTTGAATGGCTTTATCGATGAAGTTACGCTCAGCCAGATAATCCACCACGGCTTGCAGCAGGTTGATATTCACCACCTTCAGCTGACTGTGTTTTTTCTCCAGCATCCCGTCTAGAAAATGCAGATATTCGCGGACTTTCAGCTCATCTTCAGGTGCATAATCAAATATCCAGAAGCCAATTTCATTACCCAGTCCTTGCCCGTTGAGAAACTCGGTGGAAAGAATTCGCTCTGGAATCTGATTCAGACGCTCATGTATTGCTTGACTCATTGCTGCCCCTCTACAACTACCGCGTCCATAGCGACACTTCCATAGATCTTTTAATGCGTTGTTTATAATGTTCTTCCAACAGGCTACGCAGCTCTGCTCTGACGATCACACGCTGCAACTCCAGCTTACGGGTACTTTTTAAGTAACCGGCTTCTGCCAGCATGCGAAACACCACCTGCCCCATTTTTTTCTTGCTGGACTCTTTCCATTCACAGATATCCGGATCTCGTTGTGAACGCTCATCCAGAAAGTCTAACCAGATATAACTATCCAGGTATTGAGCCTGGGAGATATAAGCCTCTCTCATCACCGTTTCCATAAACTCAAGCAGCAACAGGTTGCGTTCCAATGCGCCACAAAAAGCCACCTGGGTCGCCAGCTCATCATCCCCATCACGTAGTGCTTTCCAGAAATCAGGCTCCAAGCGCTCCAGACGCTTACGAATAGCGGTGGCATTGCGTTGAGCTGAAGCAGGCGTTCTTTTTTGCAGAATATTGTCAATCTGAATTGCCTGATGCCATTGTTCTGGAGTCGCTTCTCGTAATAACAGATCCGCGATCAGCCGGCTTTCACGCACCATCAGGGAGCCACCAATCAGGTCACTGTCATAATGAAATTGTTCTAACATGGCCAATCTCCTATGAAGCTTGATCAAACAGGTAAGACGACAGCTTTTCGATATCTGAGCGTTGTAGTACCAAGGGATATTTCAAGGCATCATCCGCCTCAGCCAGCGTGATCGCGGCCTGATATCGCTGCAAAGTATAGTGAGCCAGGGCTTTTTTGACCGAAATCTGTAATCTGCCATCAGGCATGCCGAAGTCTTTTTCGACCAGCGCTTTTTGAGCTTCATTCAATTTTGGATTAGGGATCAGCGTCAGTACAATTTCTTCATGCCATTGCTGATCCTGAGCAGGGTCTACTGACTCAATCGCTACCACAACAGGTGTGCGATCAATTCTGGAGAGTAAAAAGTCCTTAAACTGCTTGCTCTGATGGCAATAGGCACGGACATGCCAGCGAAAACCGGTATACACCAGGGTGTGTGGGGAAATGATGCGTTCATGCCACTGCGGATTCTGCATGGAGGCATAAATCATTTTTAAAGTACTTTGGTTGCGGCAGGCACGCAAAACTTCCCGAATCACTTCAGGACGTACACTGCGATCAGGTAATTGAACTGCTGCAAGATTCGGTTCTGGCATCGCAATCAGGGCATGCGATTCACTGACCAAGCCCGAGAGCATATTGAGATATTCATTGATATGCGCTGTGGTCAGCACCGGTTGAAAACTGGCTTTAGGCACATAGCCCTTGACTGAAGGATCATGCATCAAAGCATCAGGGTTATACAGCGTATTATAGCGCTTGATATCCGCAGAAGCCTGCTGTCGACTAAGTCCAAACCAGCTCATCAAACGATTGGTAACCAAACGACCTTCCCAGTATGCAAGCAGCTCGATCGCTCGCATTCGTAGCAGGACTTCATGCTTATCTGTCGTCATATACCAATCAGTCAATAAATAGCAGCTTTAAGATTACCCTACAGCAAATATACAGTAAACATTTTTGACGGTATTTAAAGGTAGTATTGCAATCATCAGATAAAAAATATACTAGTATCCTGATGATAGCCGTCAAAGTACGATCTCTAGCAGATCATGGATCCTGGTATAGCGCGTGAATTGAGCTAAGTTTTAGAATGAGAGCAATATGGGTTTTAGATTTCGTAAAAGTATTAAATTATTCCCGGGTTTTAAAATTAATCTGACCCATAAAGGCATCAGCAGTGCCAGCATTGGCAAACCTGGTGCTTCTCTAAATATTGGGAAAAAAGGTACGCGAACCAGTGTCGGTATTCCAGGTACGGGACTATCTTACTCTAAACACCAGCCTTACTCTAAAAAAACCCGTGTTCCACAACCGACATCGCTAGAACACACGGAATATAATCCTCAGAATTTAGAACAACCGAAGACAAAGATCTGGCCTTGGATTATTTTTGGAATATTGTGTTTTATTGTTGGAGCAATCGTTTTTTAGAGGTTTTACGATGGTTTTTTGATCGTTATCATGAAATCATTTGAAATGTCAGCAGTAGGCCTGAAGAAACGCCAAAATTGATGCTAAGTACGATATTGGTTAGGTGTTCAACTTACTTCTAATCTTTGAATATTAAGCTTAATCATTTTTTCAGTGAGTTTAAAGTTACCTTCTTTCCATCCCGCGATCACTGCTTGATTCATAGCATCTGAACTCACAGTGGTCCAATCGATCGTATAACCTAATTTAAATAGTATCTGGCCTAGCATGAAACGTTGTGAGCGACCATTACCTTCTCTAAATGGATGGATATAATTTAAAACAACAAAAAATCTGGCTAAAAAAACACAGACTAAATCCATATTTTCTTTATTATTAATCAAATGGTTAAAGTTATTATTGAGGCACGAAAACAGCAGATCTGATAAAGGAGCTATGCTATTGTAACGGAGAAAGATACATTCACCTTTATAGGTATTCACGCACCTTAATTGGCCAGCCCATGGGTACACATCCATAAATAATTGATGATGTATATTTTGTAGGTGCTGTAAATCAAAATTGCCTAGAAAAACAGAGATATTTTCCTGTAACCTTGTATTTTGTAAGGCACTTAGCGCTTTCTCTGCCTCATTCAGGTCTTTGGTATTAGAAATACCAAGATTGTTGATCAAGACACCATTTTCATCACAGAATGGATCTGATCCTAGCCAAAATAATGGACAGTTCATCCCTCTAAAGATAACGTAACGTTAACTTTGGAGATATAAAAATGGCT
>NZ_JAQIHG010000033.1:0-20073 GCF_035916735.1 Acinetobacter minutum | reverse complement strand
TTCAGCATGATGCAAGTCATGTAAATCTCGCTTCGCTCGATGTTCTGGATTGTCCGCGAGATCTAAAGTTCGGTAATAGGTTGAAGCTGCGATCGGTAAAATCCTACAAATCGCATCAACACCATATAAGTCTTTATTGTTATGGATGAAATCCACCATTATTTGTGTGGGCGGTCGAGCTCCGCCTGGGCGAAAAAAGCAGCTGCTTTACGTAGAATTTCATTGGCACGCTTTAATTCTTTGATTTCACGTTCCATCTGCTTCATTTTTTCTTGATCTGATGCCTGTTGTACTTTGATAGGATTTTGTTGATCGAGATGTTTTAAATACCAAACACGCAGTGTTTCAGGAGTACAACCTATCTTGGGAGCAATAGCAGTGATTGCAGCCCAATTCGATGGATAATCTTTTTCGGATTCAATCAATAATTGAACCGCTCTATCTCGGATTTCAGGGGTATATTTTGGTTTTGTCATCGGGACATTCTCTCAAGAAAGTTGGTCTCCGACAAACCCGGTACGGTTCACGTTCTTGACCAGGTGTACCGTACAATCCAATCTTGGTTTCTTCATCAAGAATAATTTCACCATAATCAATTCCGACAGTAGTCAGATATTTGCTATGTGCATCTATATCCGTGTTTATGGCTTCTGTTTCAATTACAGGAATGTCGGATAACATTTTAATGGCTTCAGACTTTCCTGCCCCCATAGTTCCACCGAAAACAATTTTATGTTGTTGTAAAAGCATAAATCTTAATCTCTCAATATGACCTACGAGTGGAAATAACAGTTGATTTGTCCATCGATGATATTTTTTACTTTTAGAGTCTCTTGTGACTTAGATCGCTTCTTTCAGTAATTTAAAAACCATCCCTATACCTTAGTGTTATGTGTTCAAAACATTCAACTTGTCGATCCATCCTAGTAGTAAAGTTCAAATCAATCAGCGAAAATTGCACTCATCATTGAGGTTACAGATCCTAAGTTCCTTATGAAAATAGCTATCATGATTTTCTTGATTTAACAGACGTAAAATCAGACCGTACAATTGTGAGAATGATTTTAAGATATTCTCGCCCCAAACAAATCTAAGCACTTATGGATACTTAACAACCACTTATCATGAACTTAATCGTTTGACACTTTTATATTTTATAAAAAATCTTAGTATATGGGAAATCCATACTATTTATGTCGGGTATAATACAGATGGATTCCCATCCACTTCGTCAATTTGATTTAAATCTTTTAGTTTCACTACACACTTTGTTGGAATACAAGAATGTTACGCATGCAGCGCAAGCAATGCATTTAAGTCAACCTGCGGTCTCTGCACAATTATCTAAACTTAGAACTCTATTCAACGATCCTTTATTAATCCCTTCGTACGATGGTAAAGGCATGGTACTTACAGATCGTGCAACGGCTTTAATTATCCCTTTAAAAGGATTGATAGACCATTTGTATTGCATTAACTATACAGAACAAAATTTTGATCCACGTACTGATGAATGTACTTTTAAAATTGCCGTAAATGACAATGCTTCAATTAGTATTATTAGTCCTTTAATCAAATTTATTAATCAACTGCGTAATAACAAATTAAAAATTGAATTCGTTGTCTGCTGTCAAGATATGATTAAACAGCGACTAGAACAAAATGAAATCGACTTACTTATCGATTTGGAAAAAAATGTACCTGAAAATTTTCCAAGTCGGCTATTGATCGATGATGATTTCGTTTTATGCTTTGGTCAGACACACGCCTTGTCAAAAAAACAAAATCTGACAGTTGATGAATATTGTGCACTTGAACACATTACTGTAAGCAGTAACGAAATTAATTTCATCAAATATACAGATCAGACACTTTATGAATTAGGTTATAAACGTCATATCAGACATAATATTTCTCATTATTTGCTAGCAATTGAGTGTTTACAAAATACTGATTATGTCTGTCTTTTACCTCGTCATATCGCTCAAAGAGCGTACTTTGATTTGAATTTTTTAGAACTACCTTTTCAAACTGCACGTTACCGTTTGAGAATGGTTTGGCATTCTAAAAATCATAATAATCCAGCAACTGTGTGGTTAAGACATGAAATCTCCAAATTAATATGCTTAGATCAATAGGAAGATAACTGAAGTGACTCGTTTCTCCTAGTCAGAAGTCTTGAAGAGAATGATTCAAACTTACATCATAGCGCTCAAGACAACAGAGCTGACTTTTATAGCCATTCGTTAGTGTCATCAGCAACTGAAGTGCCGTGCATGACATGCATGATCATGGCGTGCGCGATACTTCCCTTAAATGGAATTTCCGGTAACTGATCAAACTTGAAAAACTGGGCATCACTCAGTTCATGCGCTTCAATCTGAATATCACCCGCATGATATTCTGCCTTAAAGGCCAACATCAGGTTGCTTGGAAATGGCCAGGGTTGACTGGCCAGGTATTGGATATTTTTGACCTGCAGGCCTACCTCTTCCCGAATCTCGCGTCGTACTGCATCTTCCAGCGTTTCCCCCACTTCGACAAACCCGGCAATCAGAGTATACATCTGGTTTTTAGTCCGGGTATGTTTCGCCAGCAGAATTTCATCTTTGCCCCGAGTAACAATGGTAATCACACAAGGATTGATACGCGGATACTGGCTATAGCCACAGGAAGGGCATACCATTGAATATTGAGTTGCATGCTGCTCAGTTGGATGACCGCAATAACTGCAATAGCGGTGATTACGTCGCCATCCCAACAATTGCACAGCACGGCACGCTTCTTCAAATTGTGGTCGACTCCAAACTTGAACCAGCTGGCGGATCTGGACTAATTGATAGCCTTCCGGCACCGGCTCATCCTCTTGCAGATCACGTGCAATCACTTCTCCATTTTCTAACAGGTTCAGGTCATTCTGAACTCTTTCAACGAGTGGCAACTGAAAATCATGATCCACTAATAATTGCTGCTGTCTAAAGATGTACGCTTTGGAGTGCATAGTCATACAGATACCCTAATAAAAAAATCCCATACAGCGGATGTATGGGATAAAGCTAAGGAAGCTCACATGGAGTAACTTCAATCCAAATACTAAGTAGATACAAGGATAATTTCAATAATAATATTTTTTATCAGATTGATAAATATCACATAAATTTCACCATTATTATGAAACAGCTAGTCTTGGTGAAATTTAGTCAGTAACCAATATTGTTGCACAAATCTTTCCATAAGGTTTCATTCAGCAATATAATTCTCTTATGAATAAGCCTGCACCTACAATCTATCGTAGAGCCAATTGCCTATCTTGCATCCGAACAGATCAAGGCATCACAGCATCAGTATGCATTAATCGTTCATGACTGGTCTCAACAGCAATATGTGAACCACAGTAATAAAATTCAGCGCCTTCAAAGAATCCATCAATACGTTTCAGGCTATGAATTACAAACTAGCCTACTTTTCGATGCGTCATCAGGATTCCCGATTGCGCCATTAGATCAGACGCCAACAGATGCACCGGCTATTATTTCCATATTCAGTGAACAATACGGTGAGCGCAAGTCCCATTTCGACTCACTCGCAGAACAAATAAAAACGATTGAACAGTATCCGATTGAGAAAAAAAAAGTTCATATTATTAATCGCGAAGGTGACTCAATTGCCAATTTGAGGGAGATGAGTATTAATGGCTTTAAATGGCTGATTCTGGCCAAAGAAGGCGATCGGTGGTTTAAACATCAGGGTGAGATATGCAAAGTGACAGAAGCCACAGAAAAATAGCAACTCAGCAGGTAAAGTCCATTTCTTATAAAGCAATCAGTATATGCTTCATATTAGGGAAACCGATATACGGATAACCCGTGCTGTAAAATCTAAGCAAAAAGCCTATTCAGGCCAAAGGGTTGCTCCCCAGCGAGGTAATGCGATTGAAGCGAGATTAGTCGTTGCAATTATTAAAGATGATCAGGTTAAAACAGTCGCAAGTTAGTCCTTAACCAGCAATGCTGCATCAGAGATCTATGCGATAGAATTAAGTACTTGGTATTACTAGTGCTGGACGATTGAATGCCATTTTCAAGCTATTCAATCAGGCAGGACATTTAAGCATGGTTTCGGACTTCACCTGAAGCGATTTTAAGGTGGCTCCTGAAGTAGTATGGGATGTCTGTTGATTTTTCGAATACGGCATTCTGAAGATAAAAAAATCTAAAAATCCGTACATTTCTGGCCCGTCTTTCAGGTAGGCAGAGCAGTAAAGAGACAAGTTAAAAAGTACGCTTGCCTTATTGGTAGGACTTTCGATTTTACTGAATACTCTTCAACTGCTCTCAGAATATTCAATAGATGAATTGAATGAAATCGCCACAATTGCATCAGTTACCTAAAAAAACTGTAGATTATTATGTCCTTTATATCGGAGAGGATGGCAATCAATTCTTAGGCTATTTATAAGTTTTAACTGAGTTAGCCTGTTATTTTAAATAAGTGTAGCAAGTTGCTACACTTGTTTTCCAGACATCAAAATCTTCTTTAAAAGTTCATCGAGTTCTTTCAAATGTTGCTCATTTAAGTCACTGACTTTGAGAGAAATCTTTAAGTTGTCATGATTAAATTTAATATTACCTGCAACCTTACCTTCATACTCAATTTTATGAACTAATGATGTTGTGACTGGCTTATCAGACTCTTTTGTCTTTAAAAATTTTTCTGCTAAAGCTGTTAGTTTAGTTTGCTCAACTTCTTTTTTTAGTAATTTATTCCAGGCTTTTAATAATGCTTCTTCAGCTTGTTTAGCTATCTCTACATGATCCGCTAAATATTTCTTAATTGAAGTTGCTGCTGTACGAGCAATCAAGGTGGGCTGTTCATTCAAATCATTGATTAACTGAGCAGGGAGTTTTTCGAAGGAAAGATATTTATACATATCTTCTCGATTCATACCTAAAGATTTTGCCAATTTTTGTTTGTTTTTTTTAAGACTTTCATCTAAGGAATTTAATCCAATAAAAATTTCATAATCAGTTAGATCTTCACGTTTTAAGTTTTCTGCTAACGTTAATAATGCAACTTCTTCATCAGTTGCATCAATTAAAATAACTTCAATTGTCGATCGTTTAAGGAACTGATGAGCTTTAAGACGACGTTCACCAGCAATTAATTCATATTTTTCGCCAACACGACGAACAGCAATAGGTTGTAATAAACCTACTGCCTCTATAGATAAGGCAAGCTCTTCAATTTGTTCTTGATCGAAAATTCTGCGTGGTTGATTTGGACTTGGATGAATATCAGAAATTAGAACATTACGTCTTAACTCTTTGACATCTTTAACGTGCTCTTTCTGTGCTAACTGATGCTTTTGAGTATTTTGCTGTAAACGTTGTGCTAATAATTCTTTATTACTTACCATTTTTTTTCTAACTCAGTCTGCTACACATTGTACAATTTCTTTCGCTAATTTTTCAAAAGCTTTACGAACTTTTGAATTCTTATCTAAAGAAGATAGGGGTTGTTTCATTATCGCAGCCTGATTTACCTTTGTACTAGAAGGAATCTCAGTATTCAGTAACTTGCCTACCTGGTTTTTAGCTTCCTCTTTTATTAACTTAGAAACGTTATGACGTTCTTCATGTTTAATTAATAAAGCCCCTAATAATTGCAGTTCAGGATTAACACGTCGAATTTTAGTTAAATGATTAATTAAATCTGTTACCCCGTACAACCCGTACTGTGAGCCAGATTCAATTGGAATAATAACGTGTGTAGCAGCGGCCAATGCATTACTAGTTAGTAATTTCAAACTTGGTGGACAATCAATCAAAATAAAATCATATAAATCTTTAAGATATTCTAATTTGATCGCCAATTCTTCTGACGGTCTAGGAGCATCATCTTTTAATTGGTCTTCTGTTTTTCCTAGATTTAGGGAACCATAAATTAAAGAAACATTTTCGAAGTTTGTCTTCTCTTCTAAAGCTTCCATTAGTAGGCTAACATCTCCAATCAATAATTCGGCAGAAGTAGTTTCTATTTCACTTGGATGCTTAGAACCAATATGTAAACTTGCATTTGCTTGAGGATCCAAATCAATAACTAGTGTTTTGTACCCTAAATTTGCAAGTTCCGCAGCTAAGTGGACAATCGTAGTTGTTTTTCCACATCCGCCTTTGTGATTTGCAACTGCAATGATTTTTGTTGACATATTTGTCATCGTAATCCTAACTAGATTTAATCAAATATAGTTAAAATTATTGAAACTTACTACTGATTATTTGGACAAATTTAAATTCATTATCTATTTTTTCAGAAAAAACAAAACAAAATTAATATTTATGAAATTATGCTAGCTAATTAATAATTAGTATTAATTTACTTAATTAGTCAATTATATTTAAGTATAGTTTTTTACTATAAAAAACATAAACTTAATAAATTTAAAGTGGAATGTTTGTCATCAAAAAGTGGAATTTTTGTCATCAAAAAGTGGAATGTTTGTCACTAAAAAGTGGAATGTTTGTCACTAAAAAGTGGAATGTTTGTCACTAAAAAGTGGAATGTTTGTCACTATGGTGGAAGATATGTCACGAACTTTTTATTTTTTTAAATAAAATTTATAAAAATACTTAAATAATAGTTAGTTATATTGTGGATAAACTATAGTTTTATTTCTTTTTAGGTGGAAGGAATGTCAGCAATTATTGAGGGATTGTGGATAAGTTTGTTTGTCTATTTTTTGTTCTTTATCATGATATGGATTTGTAATGAATTATTCATGAGTGGAAAGCTTGTCACTACTGGTGGAAGACTTGTCATTGTTGTTGGAAGTCTATCATTCGTAAGTGATCAAGTGGTAGCAACCCCAGTTAATGTGTTTTGGGACGTGCATAGTTAATTAGTGGAAGATTTGTCATCACAAAGTGAAAAAAATAAGATTTTGCACTTTTTTGTGGGGGTGTATATTCGTTTTTGATCTAAAACACAATTTTGGCATCTTTTCAAATCTAACAATAGTTTCTTAGAGTTTAATATTGATTGTTTTCATACAAGAATAAGATGTTTATCTTTAAAGTGGAAGGTTTGTCACTTAAAAGTGAATTTATTAAGTTTTTTCACTTTAATCTGATGTTAATAAAAAATCGTACTAAAAGTGGAAGGTTTGTCATTGGTAGGAATAAATGGAACTTTTGCCCTGTTGAATTATGAAGTTCTAAAGCATGACTGTAGTGCAGCACATAAGTTGTTCTTAAAGTGGAAGATTTTTCATCAATCATCAAAAAAATGAAATATAGGCAAACAGGAAATATAAACTATCTTTATGATTTTATAATTGTTTTTTAGATATTTTAGGTCATTAAGTGTGATTTATCTTAAAGTGGAAGGTTTGTCATCCATTTTATAAGAGTTAAATAGCCTAAGTTATTCTGATAAATTAAACTCATCTAATCAAATCAGAACTATAAATGAAATTTTGATTATTTTTTAAGTCTAAAGTGGAAATCTTGTCACTATAAGGTGAATGAAATAAATCTAATCCACTCTAAGTTTTTTTTTTAATCATTTCTAACTTAAAAATTGTGCAAAATGAGCAATAAATAATATATAAGTGAAAAATTGAAATATTTTTCACTTTTGAGTATAACTATCGTAGGTCCACTAAATGAATTGTCCATGAAAACTGTAGACGAAAGCGAAGATCTTGAATATTTGCCTTATTGCATCGGTAATATCCGCCATAACGGGGTTGTAAGCACTAGTAACCGTTTAATTCGTCCTATTGAGCTATCTTCAAATGAATATAAAGCGTTGCTGTATGCTATGGCTGTAGCTAATTATGGCGAAAAGAATAACCAAGATAAAGAAATTACCGAACAAACTTATATCTATTTACACAAACATGATTTAGGTGAATTGCTAGGATTAGATAAGAAAAATTCGATTAATGTTGCTATTGATCGTATCTACAAAGAACTATCTTCCCGTGTTGCACATTTTGTTATTGAAGAAGCTACAGAGGAAAATAAGAAAAAAGTAAAGAAGGTACACTCTGTTGTTCCCATTATCCGTGAGTTACGTTGGGAGGATGATGCAAAGAATGCTCTTCAAATTCGTTTTACTAGTGAGGTTCTGCCCTATTTTACGCGTTTGGCAAGTGGTAATTTTACGACTTATCAATTAAAACATTTATTCGCGCTTGAATCTGTAGCAAGTATGAGTTTGTATTCCTTTTTTATTAAAAATGAATACAAATTTAATCAACAATCTTGTTATGAAGTAGAACTTAGCTTAGAAAATCTGCGTACATTGATTGATATAAGTGAGGCTAAATATGATCGCTGGGTAGACTTTAGGCGTTATGTTTTAGATAAAATAATTAATGAAATTAATTCATTTACAGAATTAAATTTAGAATATGAAACTATTAAAAAAGGTCGTCCAGTTGTAGGGGTGCTTTTTAAGGTTACAAGTAAGATAAATTCCGAACAAAAAACTATATCGTTAAAAAACAAAACAAAAATTTACTTAGATGTGCCATTTACTGAAAATAATTTAGTCAAAGAGCTTGGTGCAAAATTCGATGTGGATATGCGGGCTTGGTACATATTTAATGATGATAAAAACATTCATAGTTTTAAAAAATGGTTCAAGGTCGAAGGATGTTTGACTGACTCGCAAGCAAATGCAATTGTGAACGATATTCTATTCCAAATGGATTTCGCAGATTCAGGGGTTTCTATGGAAGAGTTTAAACGGTCCATGAAAGCTAAATTGAAGAAAGATCCAGGATTTGTTGCTACACATCGAGTACGTTTAAATGAGATTTTTGGGAAGGAAATTGTGTAGTGTAGCAAGTTGCTACACATCCTATTTTTATGTCTTTAATTATGTGTATTAGCCTCGGTAAAAACGGACAGTTAACTTGCTAATTTTAGCGATAGAAATTCCCGAGGGGGATTTCATTTTTAATCCACTATGCGGATGATTGCAATTGTAATCTTCCATCCATAGCGGCAAAGCTTTCATTACTGTTTCAGCATTAGGCAGATCATTCAAATAAACGTAATCCCATTTAAATGTCTTCACAAATGCTTCTCACATCCCGTTACTCTGTGGACTTCTAATCGGTGTGGTACAGATCCGAAAGCCAAGCGTATGCGCAAATTACCGGGTCGATTTGACAATATAACAACTGCCATTATCTGTCAGCCATTCAATTGGATGAGGTAAATAACTGACCGCACCAAAGCGTTTTTCCATGCTCTGTACCAGTACATCACATACCATGTCACTACTGATGCCCGTGGTTGTTGCAAGATAACTCATGACTTCCCGATCACAGCAATCCAGACTAAAAATCACCTGCACTTTCTCGCCATTCCAGCACTTGATCTCAAAGCCATCCGAACATCAGCGGCTGTTTGAAGTGGATACAACAACCTGACCGTCATGCGTCCGGTCATTCTTTAATGACTCGGCCCGTGTGAGAAGTAACTGATTCTGCTTCATAATCCGGTAGATACGTTTAGGGTTGACCCGGGCAAGTTTCATCACATGCTGTTTCAGATAACGGTTTAAATGTGCGGTCACACGCCGATATCTATTGCTCGGCCGTTGATCACAGATCTCCCGAATGATGGGTAATAAAACCATAACATCAGCCTTACAGTATCGTAAACGAGAAGCAGCTTCTGGCTGCTTCAGTTGCCGATAGAGATTTGATCTCGACACCCCTAAGGTCAGAGCTATTTGTTGTGTTGGGTATCGTCGGGCGGTAATAAGGGCATGTGCGATATGTACTTTTTTGCCTGAGCAATCTCTAAGGCATCTTTGAGAATTTCAGCTTCTACAGTTTTGCTGCCCAGCATTTGCTCCAGCTGTTAGACCTTTTTCAAGAGAGCATTATAGTCAGACACACTAACAACTTGATCGTTAGCTTCCACGGCAGTGACTTCACCATCCTGCATAAGTCTTGATCACTTCACTTTTCAGATTCTTGCGCTCCGGAATCAGCCAGTGACGACCTTTGCCTTGCATCGAGAGTGAAAGCAATAAGTCCGCACTCCAAAAACCCTTGTCAAACAAGGTGACCGAATTATCGGGAATCTGGCTGAGGAACTTTGAAGCTAAAGGAATCTCGCCCCGGCGATAGGGACTGATCTGCGCATCGACTAGTATATGCGAGCGCACATTCATCAGTGCAACGAGCCGTAGCATCGGAAATGGCATCTGGCGCTGTGTGGAAGTATTGCCTGAGCCAAAGTGCTCGCGAAGATCGGTCGTATCGTGGGTTCTGAACAACGCACCATCAACCGAAAAAATCTGAAGCCCCTGCCATTGATCACCTGGATAACGCTCGTGTCCCCAGTGTTGACCTGTCTGGCAAAATAGCCACTCCACAGGATCAGCACCAAGACGTTTACGGGCTTCAGTCACCCCACTGCGCGCCAGCAGATCAAGAGGGGCCAGTCCATGAGCGCAAGTATTCAGTCTTCTTGCCACTTCATGGACAGGCTCATCACGAAAAATTGCCATCCCGAGAACCAGCCAGAGTACCTGATCTGCAGGCAGGCACCGCCTGCGGATAGTAGCAGACCTGCTCAACCTGAGCGCGGATTCAACCCACTCAATGGGTATGTTGTGAGTAAAGGTACTCAGATCCGAGAAGTTAAACAGACCGTTGAGGTCGAGAAGATCCTGCTGAAAAACCATAAAAAATCCGATGCCAAACCTGACACCGGATTCTCTACTAAACTCTGCGATGCTTCAAATGATTAAGTGAAGAGCATTGCAAATATGAACGTGCTTTCTCACTGTTAAAACAGGATGGAAAATGTCCACCATACATTGAGCATAGGCAGGTTAAGTACAAAAAACTTGATCGAATGTGAGCATCGCAAGATAAAATGGATCATGAAGGCCACGTTGGGATTCAAATCTACGAAGATGGCTTATGCCACAATTAAAGGTATTGAGGTCATGCGTGCACTACATAAAGGACAAACATCGTCATTTTTTATGGTCAGCCTCAGGGTGAAGTGTGTCTAATCAACAGGGTTTTCGGTCTATATGCACTTTTTGAAGGGAAGATCATTAAATCAAATTTCTATTTGCAACAGTGCCAGAACTAGTTGTGTGCTGGCTCACTACGCACTGGTCAGCATATAGCTAACATCATGATTTTGATTCAGTCAGAAAAATGAATGGGTTGAATCCCTATATCTGTTTAAGTGATGAACTGAACAGGCTGCCGACAGATTAAGTTAGCCAAATAGAATTACTGCCATACCGCTGGAAAACTAACTCAAGTTCTAAAATAGCTGTGAGACTCAGAGAGTGTGTACAATTCCAATTTACTTTTGACTTAGTATCTTCCTACAAAATTTGAGACGAGACACATGATTTTCTGCCCAATTTAAATTTCTTTACTGCTATATAAGAGCAAGGGCACTGACTCATCTTTTAAAAAGTTTGATCCACTTAATTTTCTTAATAACATTAGTCATGTTTTTTGAAATTGTATATGCAAATTTCATGGGTAATAACATAATTAGGGGGATATATTGCAGAATATTATAGATCTTAAGATTTTAAGACATTGAATAATTTGATTATTGTTTTTATTCACTAAAATACAAAAAGATTAAATAAAAAATATGATATAAAAGTTTGTATGTTAATTTTTGGTCATTTTCGATATGCTCTTTGGCCAGTCAGCAAGCAACACTGCCCTTTTTCTTTATCAGTTTGTTCTTCCTTTCGTGAGCAAAACTTCAAAAATGCTCAGGTTAAAGCAGCATGTGGGGAGCCTGATTAAACAAGAGCCACGCAATCATAAGGGCAAACAGATGGAATTTAAAAAACTCTACGTGAAGATATGGAAGCAGATTCTGGAGATATTAAAAACTGACAATGCCGTGCGTGCATCTGTACATTACATGCCACAACTGCAGCTGATCCGTGAGCTTGACATCTATATTGATCCAGAAGTGCAGGCTGAAGTTTTTGCTCATTCGGGATCACTCAGCGCATATTTTTTGACGACGTTTTTTAACTTGCGCAATGAGGATGTCAAAAAACAAGTCAAAGAAATCCTGAAGAAAAATTGAATTGTGAGTCATGAAACGTGACAAAAGTACGATCTTTAGAAAGCTATTTGCAATCTCATCGCACTGCTGTGTTGCAAGACTATGCGGAATTGAATGCAGCAGATCTAAACCGGAGTGAGCAATTGCGGATCAATGTTGCGATCCTTTTTTTGCAACTGCAGCAAACGGTGACGTCCACACAATTTTCTGGATTACATGTAGAGGATGTGCGCCAAATCGCGCAATTGAAAGCAAATGCAGCTGAGGTTTACACCTCGATTGTGAGCGCCCGGCAATTAGGCAAAGATTATCTATTTGCGGCGTTCACTTATTTTGCTGCTCATGTTTCTGAAAAACTGGATGAAACCGGCTATTTGCTCTTGCGGGTCAGTTATTTCTTTTACACGCAATATCATGCAATGTGTCGGTTAGAGGATTCTGACGCCAAGCAAAAAGAAATCTGTGATTTGTTGCGCTATATTTGCAAACCGCTTGTTGAGTCTGATCTGCAACAGAAAGAGGAAAGCAGTGAGAAAAGCGACAGTAGACGATTACTGCAATGCTGTTTAGATTTTATGCTCAATCGGGCGCAGTTGAATGGGTCAATTTATGAGAATTGGACGAGGTTTATTCAGGATTTTTCCTTAACAGAGAGTAAATTTTCCAACTACTTGCGTGCATTGACCATCATTTTTAAACGTCTGGCTGACCAAAGAATCGTACATCGAAAAATCAAAAAGAAAACACGAAGAAAGCGAATATTGCAAAGAATAAAAGCTAAAAAATTAAAACTGAAAAACCCAAGACCTAAAAAGCTTAAACCTGTACCGGATTGGCCCTCGCAGGCAGAAGTTGAAGAGAAGTACCCGTCGAAGGATGAGATCACTTTATCTGATTTGCCTGCTGATATCACGTTTGATCCAGGGATCGTCATAGATGAAGAGGACGAGATCGATGTGATTGAACAAGGTTGGGAGATTCACACCACCGATCCGGGAACTGGTCGTTTTTTCAGAGTCATAAATGAGTCTACGACACATATAGTCCGACATCGTCAGCGTCGCTTACAGCCTCTGGTGACCAATCCTTATTATATGAGTCAGGATGTGATCCAGCATCTATTTTACCAGTTGAATGGCGAATTAGACAGCCAAGCTCCGGACAACGCTGCCATGGCTGCGGCCTGTTTGCTCAGTCTGAGCACTGGCTTATCACCTGTTGCTCTCCTTAACTATGAACAGCTGATCGAAGAGGGAGTCTTGCTAAAAACTGGAAGTGCCAAGCAGCCGGAATATCGGGTGAAACTGTATCTCGCGATTACCCAGCAGAAAATCGAAAGTTTAAAGCCTTATCAGTTGAATCATAGCATGTCTCATGAGCTCTATCTGTCCAGCAGCTGGTTTGAATATCTGCATTTTCGTCGTACTGCGGTTGTGACGGTGCAAGAGGTCAATCAATATCTGAAAAAATGCACAGCTAGACAACAGCTTGGTTCAATCACAGTCGAAAAGTTACAGGCACAGCTTTACTTCCATGTTTTTCATCACACGTTTAATGAATTTATTGCACATGTGCTGTCAGGCAAAGACAGTTCTCATAATCTTCCCGGCAGTTTTTACGGGGGAGTTGCAAAGAAGCAGTTGAATGAGAAATATCAGATTTATCTGAATACGCTCTGCAGACCAGACACGGAAGCCGAAATAAAGATCGTCGAGCAGCAGTTTGAAAGCTCGAGTGAAGCGGATACCATCCGGTTGGGTAGTCAATTGGCTCTGACCCCGGATTTTGTTGCTGATTTCTTCCAGCGGCTGCACAACGTCTGTCATGAGAAAATTCAGTTGCATCAGCACCTGATCGAGCGGATCAACGCCTACAGTTTGTGGATGTGGCATATCAGCTTGTTATGTCTAACACGACGTCCGCAAGAACATTTGCTGGGGGAGTTCAGTGCTTATGATCTGGATTTAAAACTGTTGTATGTGAATGATAAAAAAAATAGCCAATCCCGTAAGGAAGGACGTTTTATTCCGTTAGCGAAGTTTTTTACTCAGTCTTTCAACCAGTATCTCGATTTCTTAAACAGTGTGGTCAGCCACTATGCTGACTTACTGAAATTTGTCTTCAAGAAAAATATGACCCTTGAGGATTTGTTTGGCAAGGTGATTGTCTATCCGGAAACCCTGCCGGTGACGGCTCAAGCATGGTCCAGTCCTAAAATCAGGATCAAGTCCCTAAGCCGTGCCTGGGTGAATGAGGAGTTGCCCCGGTATTTCTCAGCGCCTATTTACAGTAACTGGCTGCGTCATTTTGCAATGAACATGCTGATGGATCAAGGGGTAGCGTTTAATGTGATACAGGCCCTGTACGGCCATGACCAACGCGATCAGGAGCTGTTTTATCGCTATTCCTCAGCCTCCTTGTATCAGTATATGCGCCATGTCAGTCAAGGCATCGATGAGATGATCAAGACACTGCACGTTGAGCATTTATCCAGCCCGATGCCAGAAAAGGATAAAAAACATGACAAAGCATGATCTGATTGCTGCACATATTGGCGAGCAAGTTGAATCGACTTTTCAACAGATATTACAGGTGATTGCAGAGCATAAAAAAAGTACGCCGAAGATTGATGACAGGGTTGAGCAAATCTGGTTGGATTTTCAGGCAGAGCTGAAGGATTTTTTTAAGAAAAACAAGCTTACAACAGCCACACTCAGAGCCCCTTATCTACAACAGAGTGAAGCCTATTTTTTTCAGCATAAAGAGGATTACCTGAGCGAGTCAAAAGAGGCTTATCCGATCAAGATCAAGTCCCTCATATATGAAAATATCAGCCAGCGAGTCGACGCGACTTTCCAACAGATGTTGCAGGTGATTGCCAAACATCATGGTAATACGCTTGAGATCGATACCGAAATTGAGCAAATTTGGGCTGATTTTCAGGAAAAACTCAATGCATTTTTAAAGGAAAAAAAGATAGCAACGGTCGCGCTGAGAGCCCCTTATGTACAGTGGGCTGAAGACTGTTTGATCAAGCGTAAAGAGGCCTATGAGAGTGCATCGGAAGATGCTTATCTGATTAAGATTCCCTCAACAATTTACCACCAGATTACTCAGCAAGTGGGCTTTATTTTTCAACAGATGACGCAGGTCATTGCAGGACAGAAGGACAGCCAGCAGGAGATCGATGACAAGATTGCCCGAATCTGGGCGAATTTCGCCAAAGGACAGGAGACTTTCTTAAGGAAAAAAAACTTCACGACTCGTACCAAGCGCAAACCGTATATCAGACACAGTGAAGCCTGTTTTTTAGCCTGTTTAGAACAGTATCAGAAAGAGGAACAAGAGCCTTATCCGATTAAGCTGCGTCCCACGACTATTTTTTCTGATCCGCCACCTCGGCAGATTCTCAGCACTGAAGCCAGGCTGCGGTTGGGACAGCAGCATTTTCATATTGCCAGAGGGTTAAAGGCGTATTGGCGCAGCGATGCACCGCAGAGGCCAACAGCACAACAGTGCTGGGGTCATCTGTATTTAAGCCTAATTTATTGTTCGGGCTGTAGTGATCTCAGTCAACTGGTCGCCATCGGCAATCGCGTGTTGGAGAAGTGCAATCCATTGTCGGGATATTCGACACTCTATCGAAGTGACTATAAAAAAATTACCAATCCTCTGGTTCTCAGTTACCGCATGCAACACCGCTATTACGGCAATGAAATTGAAGGCAAGAGGATTTATCAGTGGCGGCATGTCTGGTTCAATCCTTATGCACAACTGTTTTTACACCTCCTTAGACAGCAAGCAGAGGATCTGCAACCGCAACATCCGCGTGAGGTGCTGGAAGCGATTCTGAGTGTATTTGAGAATTTGCAAAAACAGCTCAAGGTATCTGAACAGATTGCGGCATTAAAAAAAATATTGCGATGCAAGGATCAGGAACTCATTGAGATGACTGCACTAAAACCCTTTCAGCATGTCAATCTGGCGCTGGAAATCCACCCAGACTTGAGTCTGGATATGTGTTTAAGTGAAGTGTTACAGAATCACCTGAAAACCGTGTCTTTAACTGCAACAGACCAAGGTGTAGCCTGGTTCAATACGTTGAGGTCAACGGATGATCTTGCCAAATTAAAACATGAGATCCTACCGTTAGAGACTGAAAAAGCCAAACCGGTGGCCATCACGGCACATCAGCAACTGAAAGAGCTTCCATTTGAGTTCGAGTTTTTTGAACAAGAGCGAGACCAGGCAGAGCAAAATCAGCAAAGCCAAAGACAACGCAATCAGCAGCAGTTCAAGCAATGGCGCAATATTCAAACCCGGTTGCAGGAAAAGAAGGCAGCCTTAGAGGGTGACAATTACAAAGAAAGCAATCTGATTGAAGCGCAGTTAAGACTATTGGACTGGATCTTTGAGCTTCAAGAGAAGGGTAAAGCTTTGAGTAGCATCAAGCGTTATCTGAGCAGTTTCGCGAAAGACTATTTCTTTCATATCTATATGTATGACGATGACCTTGAACAGATGAATGCGGAGTACTATGAGCAATTGTATGCCTCCATCCTGAACGGCATCGATGAACGTGCGGAAGCACAGCGTGAATACACAGACACTCGCACTCAGGGACGGGCACAGTATGCCTTTGGACGACTGAAAGCCTTTCATGCCTTTTGTCAGAAAAAATATAAGGGGGCTGTGCCAGCGGTCAACAGCTTTCAATACAATGATTTTCAACGTATCCAGTTCTGCCAGGCCAAGCACATCAGTCCGCAGCTGTTTAATCAATTAAAACAACGTGTCATCCAGAAAATTGAGGCCTGTTCAACTGAAAAAGAAAAAGTCTATCTCCGGCTGTTGCTGCTAATGTACGTCCTGACTTATCGGTTAGGATGTCGCCTCAATGAAATCCGGGGACTGACTCTGGGTGAAATCATTTGTCCTCAACTGCGGTGGAAAGACGATCCACTCAACCAAACAGTCGCCATTCGCATCATCTTGAGAAACAATGTCTATCGACGACTAAAAAGCCAAAATGCAAAACGTCAACTCGATTTGAACGCGGTATTGCTTGATGATGAACTACAAGCGGTGAAACGGTATCTGCTTCATTGTTTTCAGCAGCCGAATAATAAAGAGGCGAACAAGCAGCTTATTTTTGAGATCGGTGGAGAAATCCTGAGTGAGATGTATATCACACAAATGACCCGACTGTTGTTTGATGAAATCATCGGTCAAGATCATGGCTATACGTTCCACAGTTTCCGCCATAGTGCCGCTAATCATTTGGCAATCGCCTGGTTGGGGTCCAAAGAAATGGTGATGACCTATACCGACTACAGTTGGCAGCAGGCCAAGTCCATGCGTAACCATCTGTTCGGCGAACAGGCGATCAGGCATGAAGCGGTGATTCAACATAAATGGCGTTTGCTGGCAGATTGGATGGGGCATAGCTCTATTGAACAAACAGCCTCTCACTACCTGCATACCCTGGATCTGCTGGCGATTGATCGAATTTACAATACCCCTTGTGTGGTTCATCCTTCTGTGCTGAACAGGCATTTCGATCGTGAAGAAACTGAAGCAGTGGATCTGAATCGCGACCGCCAACACCGAAAGTGTTTTGAACATGATCAACGGGTGTTGGGCATTGAACAGAAGGTACAACCGTATCCGATGCCCAAAATGCAATTCGAGCTGAAGCCATTATCCTACAAGGTCATCTGCCAGTATCTCAGTACCCATCAAGATGCAGAGATCAAAGCGCCTCATACAACGGATAATCTACATATTTGGGTCAAGCGTGCGCTTTGGCTTGCTGCAAAATGGCAGGTCCCTCGATTTAGTCAACCAGAATGGAATCTGGACCGTACGGTATCGACCGACAAACAGCACTTAACTGACCTTTATGACAAGCAGATCAAAAGCCAGGTAAAGCCAAAGATCCTACAGCCACTTACCGCGTTAAAAGATCTTTTAAAAGAGCAGAAAGCCCTGTCCGCATTAGCTGTGTTGATTCAGCATGGAAAACTCAGAAGAAACCAGTTTTGTTTTCAATGTCGTTTTGATGCCCAGCAAAAGCCAAAAATGGATTGGGAAATACAGGATTTTATCGAGGGGATTCAGCTGTTGTTACCTGAAGATGTGGAGTTGCAGTGCGATAACTATCCGGTTGATCTCACGCAAAAAAGTCGTGAGATTCACGTGCGTTTTATGGATCAAGAAAGCAAGAAAAATATCACGTTCTTCCTTGCATTTGATCTGCTACTGGAAGCTGTTCAACATTCCTTGTGGGAATAGCCTAAGCATATATCGTTCATTTTAAGGGGCCCAGACCTTTGCTTCGCAAATCAAATTTTGACAGAGTAAAGGCCTAGGAATCTGCGAATTTGATTCCTTATCTGTAATCATAATTTCAATGACTTTGTCTTAAAAATCTTTTGAGTATCTTATGCTTTTATTGTTCTGCATTTTTGAGTATGTTGCTATAGCTTCTCTAAACGGCTATAACAGCAGTTTAGAATTTTAAATGTTTCACTTGGACTATAAAATTTTTAAAAAATTAAATATTTTTACACTCTATATCTAAACTTTGATAAAATTAAGAAAAACTTTAGAGTTTAAGTGCAAACAATGAGAAAAACTAATGTTCGACGTGACACCTACTTAAAATTTCTGCATACATGGCAAAACCGTGATGTCATTAAAGTGCTTTCTGGTGTACGTCGCTCTGGAAAATCCACCTTGCTGGCGATGTTTCAACAAGACCTAAAAACACAGGATGTACAAGACGAAAACATCATTGCCATCAACTTTGAATTTATGGAATTTGAAGAACTCACCGATTACCGAAAACTACATGATTATGTACTGTCCAAAGTTGATAAAAGCAAGAAAAACTATGTTTTTTTAGATGAAATACAACATGTTATAAATTTTGAAAAAGTCGTCGACTCTTTATATGTTCGGGATTATATCGATTTATATATTACAGGATCAAATGCATTCTTTCTAAGTGGAGAACTTGCGACTTTACTCACAGGACGCTATATCGAGCAACATGTTTTACCTCTGTCATTCCAAGAGTTTAAACAGTGGCATATTGAAAATAATCCGATCATCCAACAATTATCCAATCGTGATTTGTACGCCATGTACACGCGCAGTAGTTTTCCCTATACGCTTGCTATGACCAGTCAGCAGGAAACCTATGATTACTTGCAAGCAGTCTATGCCAGTGTAATGTTTAAAGATGTTATTCCACGTTTGAATACTGCCGATATTAACTCTCTCGAGCGTGTCGCTAGATACTTGGCAAGCGTGACAGGCTCACCGATCTCTATCAATAAAATTAAAAATACCTTTGTTTCAAGTGGGGTTAAAATCTCATTTGAAACAGTAAAACGCTATATTCAGGGCTTACAAGATAGTTTGCTATTCTATAGCGCAGCACAATTTAAAGTACGTGGGCGTGAGTTATTACAATCCTCTGAAAAATACTACTTGGTTGATGTGGGATTGCGCCGGATTATGTTGCCTGATGCTAATGCTGATCAAGGTCATATCTTAGAAAATGTGATTTATCTTGAGCTTGTCAGACGAGGCTATACGGTCTATGTAGGGCGGGTTGATGAATATGAAATTGATTTTGTTGCTGTCGATACTTTACAAAATTTAACTTATTATCAGGTGGCATTAGAAACTCTCAATGAAGAAACACTAACCCGAGAGTTACGTCCATTACAGAAAATTTCTGATTCTTATCCCAAGTATTTACTTACCTTAGACACGATAGGGACGGAAGCCAATTATAATGGTATTGTAAAAATGAACGCTCTTGATTGGTTGCTGTCTGAAAATAAGTAAAGTGGAGTGTCGTCATCGATAATCCAATTTATCGATCAAATTCGTAAGTGCTAATCAGCGTGCAAAACTGACCAGAAATCTGGGAAAAACAGCGTCCAATTTTGACCACCCCAGATGTTATGTA